>JAZQTV010000122.1:0-5291 GCA_045630945.1 Clostridia bacterium | reverse complement strand
TACGATCCGACTTAAAATCTTCCCAAATCAATCGATGCACCCATAAAGCAGGGACAAGAAATTGGCGAAATTATATTAAAGCTAAACGGAACTGAAATAAGAAAAATTAAGGTTGTTTCTCAAGAAGTATATGAAAAAGCCGGTTTTGTAGACAGGTTTAAAGAAATTGTTTTAAATTGGATTTAGCAATTATTGACGAAAATACCGAAATGTGATATCATAGCATGGAAAAGGAGAAATATACTATGGTTTTGCTTAACGGTATGGATATAAATGAAAAAGGGCATTTGACTATCAGCGGCTGCGATACTGTTGAATTAAAAGAACAGTATGGTACGCCGCTTTATGTGATTGATGAAAATCTTGTTCGCAATAAGTGTAGGGAGTTTATTTCGGCAATGAATAAATATCTGCCTGGCGGACACGTTATGTATGCTTCAAAGGCATTAAATACAAAGGCTATATTAAAGATAGTAACGGATGAAGGTCTTGGAGTTGACGTTGTTTCGGGTGGTGAACTCTATACTGCACTTTCGGCAGGAGTGAGTGCTTCCAAAATAGAACTGCACGGAAACAGTAAGACTGAAGAAGAGCTTTCTATGGCAGTTGAAAATCAGATAAATTCAATCATTGCAGATGGCTTTGATGAGCTCAAGGTTATCGAACAAATCTGTCAAAGACTTAATAAAACCATAGACGTTTCAATCAGATTGAGACCCAATATAGATGTTCATGCGCATAGTGCTGTGCAGACGGCTAAAATGGATTGCAAATTTGGATTCGGTCTTTCTGATGGGCAAGCTATTAAAGCGGCTGAATATATCGTTAACAGCAAGTATATGGATTTAAAGAGTATACATTGCCATATCGGTTCGCAGATTTTTGACGAACAGCCTTTTGAAGAGCTTTGCAAACACTTTGTTGATTTTGCTTGTGAAATTAGAAAGAAAACAGGACACACGTTAAAAGAGTTTAACTGTGGCGGCGGATTCGGTGTTATATACAACGAAAAAGATACGCCAAAGCCGTTTGAATGTTTTATTAAATTGATTTCGGAAAAGCTTAATCATTTTTGTACTGAAAAAGATTTTCCCATGCCTGTTGTTACCATTGAACCGGGTAGGTCTGTAATAGGTGAAGCAGGTACAACGCTTTATACTGTAAACGGTAATAAAGAGATAGAGGGGGTACGCACGTATTGTATGTGTGATGGCGGAATGTTTGAAAACATACGTACTGCGTTATACGGTGCAGAATATACTGCTGTATGTGCTTCAAAAATGAACGAAAAGCACATAAAAAAGGTTTCGATCGCAGGTAAGTGCTGTGAATCAGGTGATATGATTACGTGGGATACACCTATGCCTGAATCGCTTACAAGGGGCGATGTTGTTGCGGTGCTTACTACGGGTGCTTACAATTATTCTATGGCAAGCAATTACAATAGGAACGCCGTGCCTGCAATGGTTGCTGTAAAAAACGGTGAATCTCATTTAATTGTAAAAAGACAGTCTTATGAGTATGTTGCAATGAATGATGTCGTTCCCGAATATTTGAAATAGGAGTTTGCATTATGATTCTTGATGTTTTAACCGCTGATAATAAGATGCTTGCATTTCTTGCGTTACTAATTGCATTTCCCGCACTGTTGTTTTCGCTTTCGGTACATGAATTTGCCCACGGCTTTGCTGCATACAAGCAGGGTGATGGCTATGCAAAAGCGGCAGGGAGGCTCACGCTTAATCCCTTCGCACATATGGATCCTCTCGGTACGCTTATGATGCTGCTTGTGGGCTTTGGATGGGCAAAGCCTGTACCTGTTGTTCCGTCAAATTTTAAAAATAAAAAGCACGGTTTTATTATCGTTTCGCTTGCAGGTGTTACTGCTAACGTTATTCTTGCCTTTATATCGTATTTCTTATATTATTTCTTTGTCTTCATTATTGCCAAAAACGTTCCGTGGTTTTTTTCTTCTGAAGCGGGTGCGATGATGATGTATATTATTACTGCCACAATTTCATATTTGGTAATAATTAACGTTAATCTTGCAGTATTTAACCTTATTCCCATCCCTCCGCTTGACGGATATAAGGTATTTAAGGAGCTTACTATCGGAAGAATTGAATACAAAATTTTTGCAAATATCGAAAGGTATTCCAATTGGATTCTGATTATATTTTTGATAGTGGGCGACCGTATCGGGATAATACCTTTTGTTTCGGATTTTGTAATGGGGCTTATGGAAAAAGCTTTAAACCTTATATTTACTGCATTTATATGATAGGTGTTTAATGGAACTTAATTTAAAACTTGATCAGTTTGAGGGGCCGCTTGATCTGCTTCTTCATTTGCTTGAAAAGGACAAGATTGATATTAAGGATATCTTTGTTTCGGACATCACCGAACAATATCTTCAATATATAGCAAATATAGAAGAATTCGATATGGAAAATGCGAGTGAATTTCTTACCGTTGCGGCGCATCTTCTTGAAATAAAGTCCCGTTCGTTGCTTCCTAAGCCTGCTCCGCTTGAGGAAGGAGAGGAAGATCCTGAACAGGCGCTTATCAGAAGACTTACCGAATACAAGATGTTTAAGGAAGCAGGAGAGAAACTCCACGATCTCGAGGAAGAGAATCTTAAGGTTTATTATAAGCTTCCGGAGGAAATGAATCTGCAGGAGCGTATTGAGCTTGAGGATATGAAGCTTGACGCTCTTATGGCGGCATTTGGCGAGGTTTTGAAGCGCTTTGAAAATAAAGCGGTTAAAAAGCAACGTGAAATACGGCGTGACACATATACGGTAAAAGGCAAAATGTCTTTTATCAGAAGAAAGCTTTCATCTAAAAAAGAAATGTCGTTCTTTGATATGTTTGAGGACGATGGAAATAAAAGCGAGGTTGTTACGACCTTTGCTGCTATGCTTGAGCTTTGGAAGAACAGGTTTCTTAAGCTTAGTCAGGAAGAGAATTTCGGCGATATTATTGTTAGACTTAATTTTGAAGCTAACGACGTACCGCCTGTAACGGAGGAAGAATACAGTGAATTTGAATGAGCTTGCTTCGGTTATTGAGACGCTGATGTTTATTGTTGGTGAGCCTCTTGATACAGAAGACGTAAAAAAAGTCACGGGTGCTACGGAGATGGAGTTCTGGCAAGCACTTGAATTGCTTGAACAGAAATACAGTAAGGATAGCGGAATTTTATTAAAAAAATTCGGGTCAAAAATTCAACTGTGCACCAATCCTGTTAATGCACCTTATGTAGAAGACCTTTTAAATCCCATACAGAAAAAATCACTTTCACAGTCGGCGCTTGAGGTTTTATCAATAATCGCTTACCGTCAGCCTGTTACCCGTGGTGAAATTGAACAGATTCGTGGTGTTAAATGTGATTATTCGGTTATGAGTCTTAAGCAAAAAGGTTTGATTGATGAGGTAGGACATAAGGATACCATAGGTCATCCCGTTTTGTTTGGTACTACTGATCTTTTCTTAAGACACTTTGGATTATCTTCACTTGATGAGCTTCCTGAACAGGAGAATCTTGAGCTTCTTGAAAACAGTGAATTTGAGGGGGAAGAGGCAGAACAGCTTATAATTCCTTTAATGGAGGAAAAAAGACATACGGATGATGAAAAAAACAGTTTACAAGATGATTGAATTGTGTTATAATCCTTTCCGTGTGGAACTTTGCTCTCGGTTTACTCGCATCTCCGGCGGTTTACTGTGAGTAATAGCGTTTACATAAATAAATATAGGAGGATGTAAAAATGGATAAGGTAGTAAAGTCTGAGATAATTGCTGCTAACAAGCTTCATGATTCCGATACAGGATCCCCTGAAGTGCAGATTGCTCTTTTGACTGAGCGTATCAACCACCTTAATGAGCATCTTAAGACTCATGCGAAGGATCATCACAGCCGCAGAGGTCTTTTGACAATGGTTGGTCAGCGTAGAGGTCTTCTTGCTTATCTTAAGGATAAGGATATCGAAAGATACAGAGCAGTTGTTAAGAAGCTTGGCTTAAGAAAGTAATTGTTCATTAAAAAAGCGGATGTTATAATAATATCCGCTTTTTCTCAATTTTGTTAATTACACGTTTTTTGTGTTATTTATATTTGATAATTTTATTTTAAGGAGAATATATATGGAGTTCAAAGAGTTTAAAACGACATATGCCGGAAGAGAGCTTGTTATTGAAACCGGTAAATACTGCGGACAGACAAACGGTTCGTGTATTGTTCGTTGCGGCGATACGGCAGTTATGGTATCGGCAACTATGTCAAAGCAGCCCAGAGAGGGAATGGATTTCTTCCCCTTGAGCGTAGAGTTTGAAGAAAAACAGTATTCAGTTGGTAAAATTCCCGGTGGATACATTCGTCGTGAAGGCAGAGCGAGCGAGAAGGCTATTCTTACATCTCGTCTTATCGATAGACCTATCCGTCCACTTTTCCCCAAGGGATTTTTTAATGACGTTCAGGTAGTTGCTACCTGTATGTCTGTTGATGTTGATAATATGCCCGATGTACTTGCTATGATCGGTTCATCATTTGCACTTACAATTTCTGATATTCCTTTTGCCGGTCCCACAGGTTCTGTAACCGTTGGTATGATTGGTGATAAGTATATTCTTAACCCCAATGCAGAGGAAAGAAAGGAATCACGTTTACATCTTACAGTTTCAGGTACAAAAGATGCTGTTATGATGGTTGAAGCAGGCGCTGATGAGGTTTCAGAAGCAGAAATGCTTGAGGGTATTATGGTTGCCCATGAAGAAATTAAGAAGCTTGTAGCATGGCAGGAAGAGATTCAGAAGGAAATTGGTAAGGAAAAGATTCAGATCGAGCTTTACCATGTTCCCGAAGATATCGATAAGGCAGTTAGAGAGTATGCTTACGACAAGATCGTTTGGGTAATGGATACCTTTGACCGTCACGAACGTGAGGTTCGTGAAGAGCAGGTTGAGGCAGAGGTTCAGGAACATTTTGCAGAAGTATTCCCTGAAATGAAGCGTGAAATCGGTGACGCTCTTTATTACATTAAGAAAGAAGTTATGCGTAACAAGATACTTGATCAGGGTGTTCGTCCCGACGGACGTGCTATTGATGAAGTTCGTCCTATTTGGTGCGAAGCAGGTATGTTTGCTCGTACTCACGGTTCTGCAGTTTTCACACGTGGTCAGTCACAGGCAATGACAATTACTACATTAGGTCCTTTAAGCGACGTTCAGGAGCTTGATGGTATCGATGGTGAAACACAGAAGAGATATATGCACCAGTACAATATGCCCGG
>JAZQTV010000121.1:0-10912 GCA_045630945.1 Clostridia bacterium | reverse complement strand
GATATATGAACTGATAGATAAACAGTACGCCCACAGCGGTAACAAGGGCCTCACCCGTCTGCTTACCCTCTGCAAGCACATTGATTATCTGCGCAGTTATATACGTACCGAAAATGGGTAAAACACCGTTTATAACGGCTATTGCAACCATAGTGATAAGTATCCACGGATTAGTTTCCCATACAAGACGGAATATGTAGAACAGTCTTGAAAAAAACGCAGAGGTAACCTTTTTTAAATATCCCGGTACTTCCTTTATGTTTTTAGGCAACGGTTCTTTATTTTTATCTTCCGCGTAACGTGGCGGAGGTCCTGCAGGTACAAAGCCAGCCATATAACTTCCCCTTTAATTACATATAATGTGCGCGTTCACCGCCGATATATTTCGGTCTTGTTTTTGCGCATAAAATAATTGCTTCACCTATTTTTTTAACTGAAAGCTTTACAGGTACTGCTACTGCCTTAAGATGCATACCAATAAGCGTACCACCTATATCCAAGCCTGCCTTTGCCTTAACGTTTTCTACCGCAACAGGCTGAACGAAATTGTTATATGCACACGTTGCGAACGAGCCGCCTGCCTTAGGCTGAGGTACGACTGCAACCACCTCATAGCCAAACCTTTCTGCTGCCTCATTTTCTATTATAAGTGCACGGTTAAGGTGCTCACAGCACTGTGCCGCAAGATATATTCCCTTTTCCTTAAGCACGGGATATATGCTTTCAAACACCGCCTGTGCCGCTTCAACGCTTGAATTTTTACCGATTGTGCCGCCTATTATTTCGCTTGAAGAGCAACCTATTACCAAAAGGTCACCCTGCTTAAGCTGTGCCGCTTCAACAAGCTCGGTTATAGCTTGCTTTGCCTGCAATTTTATATTTTCCATAAGTTCACCTATATAATCCCGTTTTTAATTAAATAGTCGTTAAGCTTTTGTGCATCCCCGTCAAAAACGTATCCTGTAATGCCTGTTTTTTCAGCACCCTGTACGTTATCGAGTCTATCATCAACAAAAAGCGTTTCGTTACCAGTAAATCCGTATTTAGCAAGTGCATACTCAAAGATGTCCGTATTCGGCTTTACTTTTGCGCAGGTTGAGGAAAACACAAACTTATCAAAATGCTTAAGAACAGGCACTTCGGTATAATGCTGAACAAAGTATTTTGAGATATTTGAAAGAATGCATAAATTTATGCCTTTTTCCTTAAGCTTGATAACTATTTCTTCCATACCGTTTACTGTGGGAATATTATATATCCAGCCGTAATAAACCTTTTCTGCAAGCTCGTAAAGGCGTTCGGGAATACGCGTTTTGATATCGGATACCACCGCTTCATCGGTTATAGTACCCGCATCAAGTTTATCCCAATATTTTCGGTCAAAAATTATATCCTTGAGCAATGATACGTCAGCCTCATCCTTAACGTAGGCGCGTGTCATATCCTCGGGTATAAAATGTACGAGCACCTGTCCGAAATCGAATATAACGTTCTTAATCATATTACATATCCAGCCTCATATCGCCGTTTTTAATCCAACCGAGCTTACGCATTCCCTCAGAAATAGCAAGCGAAAGCGCCGCGGGGAGAATTACACACATAAGAATGATTTTTATAAAATCGAAAACTTCAAATCCGCTTCCCATCATATGCGTCCACATACCTGCGGGGCCAACAAGACCACAGGTACCCATTCCCGCAAAAACGCCTGCACCGTTTTCAACGGTAAGCAATGTTGTTGAAATAGGACCGAGTATAAGTGATGCAAGTGTGGGCGGAATGAGTATCAAAGGACGGCGCATAATGTTGGGTACCTGAAGCATTGACGTTCCCAAGCCTTGCGCAAGGAAGCCTGAAAAGCCGTTTTCGCGCCATGATGATACTGCAAAGCCTACCATCTGACAGCAACAACCTACCGTTGCCGCACCTGCCGCAAGCGCAATGCCTTCTGTGGAAGTAAAAAGTTCTGCCCTGAAAACAACAACTGCAATAGCCGCACTTGATATAGGTGCAGTTAATGCAAGACCCATTACAACGGCAACTATCATACCCATAAGTATTGGCTGAAGCGTCATTGCTACGCCAAGTTGTTCACCTATCCAGTTACAGAATCTGTCAATATAGGGACCTGTAATTATGCCGATAAATCCGCCCGAAATAATGCTTATACTTGGTACAAGAAGAATATCAAAGCGTGTTTTTCCCGCAACAAGATTTGAAAGTTCGCTTCCTACGAGTGCCGCAATATACGCACCCAAGGGACCGCCGCCTTCATTATAAGCGATAGCGCCGCATACTGCGCCCGAAACCATTACAAGAGGTTTTACCTTCAAGCCGTTTGCAACTGCCGCACCGATACACGCACCTACAACAAAACCGTTTTTAGCATAATTTCCGAGCGTTGTAAAGAAGCTTATTTTAGTCCAAACGCCTATCTGCCCAAAAATCGTTCCGATAAGCAATGAAGCAAATACACCCATTGCCATTGCACCGAACGCATCTAAAAACCATCTTTTTAACAATCCAATACCTTTCTTATCAGCCATTTTACTGCCTCCGTTTCTTTAGTCCTTCAAGAGTCCAAATATATGATTTACACAAGCGAACTTAAGGTCGCCTTCATCACAGCTTACAAGCACCGCATCCTTTTCGCCGCCGTCAATAACAAGACCTGCATACCAGCCTATGATACCCGTAGACGTTGTTCCCGTCTGTGCTGTACCTGTTTTTGCCGCAATTCGCATTGTGTTGGTATGACCGCGCACACCGCTTTTGCCTGTGCCCTCGGTTGCGGTTCTTTCAAGAATTGAACGAACCTTTGCGATAACACTGCTGCCAAAGGGTTGCTTGTATATTTTACTTTCTGTTGTTTTTACGGGAACAAGCTCACCGTTTTCGTTTGTAGTGCATATGCTTTCAACTAAATACGGCTGCATTATCGTTCCGTTATTGCCGAACATCGAGAACGTCGAACAAAGCTGAAGCGGTGTAAAAAGCACCTGTGCCTGTCCGAAGCCTGTATCAGCAAGAAGCTTTTGGTTATCAAGGGTAGAAAAGTCAGTTGCAAGCTGCGACTTTCTTACGGGAAGATCAAACTTAAAGTCACCGCCTATACCAAGCTTTTCAGCATAAGTCAGCATATTAGCCTTACCAACCTTCATTGCAAGCCAGCCAAAGTAGATGTTATCCGACCAGATAAGACCGCGATTCATATCAAGCCTGCCCTTGTCACCTGCAGTACGGAAAGCCTCACGCACGATATAGTGCGACCAGTTGCTTCCCTTGGGACGCCAACGATCCTTTTCGTAACTGTAATACTCGATTTCATCTTCATACGGGAATACCGTATTAGCATTTACCACCTGAGTATCAAGACCTATCGTTGCCATGATAGACTTGAATATTGAACCGGGCGGATAAGTACCCTGAATATTTCTGTTTAACAACGGTGTAAACGCATTGGTATAAAGGTCACCGTAATTGGTTGCTTTATCAAACGCATAGATATTTGCATTATACGAAGGATAGCTTACCATAGAAACTACTGCACCAGAGGTAGGTTCAATGATGGTTGCCGTTCCTGTGGTTTTAGTATTAAAGTTCTCATTCATATAATCCGTAATGCTTTTCTGAATTATAATATCAACGGTAAGCTTAAGATCGTAACCGTTCTGTGCAGGTGAATCATAAAGAACGGTTTTACGTTTACTGTCATCGGATAAAAGATATATCTGCGTACCGTCTTTGGCTTGAAGATATTCGTCGTACTGAAGTTCAAGCCCGCTTCTGCCTATTCTTGTGCCCTCGGCAAGACTTTTATAGATTTCCTGTTCCCTATCTTCAGGAGTAATGGGAGTTGAATATCCAAGGGTTTGCGCAAGCGCATCACCGTAGGGATAGTATCTTATAGGCGTAATAGAATCACGGTTAATTTTTACGTTTTCGATTTCAAGAAGCTTTGTTTCCTGATCCAATGTCAGTTCACCCTTGAACATTGTTGCAAATATTCCCGTATCACCATTAGATTTATTAAAGCTTTCCTTGATTTTAGCCGCATCAGCGCCAAGTATTTGCGCAACCTGTGTACATACTGAATCTACGTTGCCTTCAAAATTGTTTTTGATTCCGTACACCGTTATGGCGTAATCGTTTATAACAAGTGCACGTCCGTCACGGTCAAATATCTCACCGCGCTTACCTCTTGTGGTTGCCGAATATATCCTGTCGTTCCAATCCATATCGGGAACAACGTTTGCAGGTGTCCACGCTACAAGATAGAATTTTGTTTTTTTATAAACCTCAAACTGCATATCGTACTTAAATTCACCGTATTCCGACGATTTAAACGTTGCAGTATAATTAAAGGCCTTGGACGTACCGTTATCAATGCTTTCACCGCGTTCGATTGATACCGTTTGTATTTTTAAAAGGTCATACACCTTTTTATGATATTCAACAAACTCATCATACGTTACTGCGCTTTGTGAGCCCGGCGTAAGCAAATCGTACATCGTTTTATAATCGAACTTAACAAAGGCATTAAGGTATTTTGTTGCAACACCCTCGTAAGAATGACCTGCACACGAGGTAAACAGGCACAAGGCCGATACAACAAATACTGCCGCGATTATTATTTTATAAATAAATCTTTTCACTTGACCGCTCCAATCAAATCCGCTATCTGATCAACCGTGTAAGTTACACCGTCAATATCGGTATAAGTATTTTCCTCGCTTTTAATCAGCGCGCCTGCTCTGCCGTTTAAAACCTCACCGTCAGCAGAAATGAACAAAAGGTAGGTTTCACCTTTTTCAAAATCAATAGCGTTTTTATACGTTACGGTATATTTCTGCTTTCTTGAATTTACGCCCGCAAAAAGTGCGTTACCGCCATATTCGGGCAATTCAAGTGATTGAACGGCTCCACCCTTAAGCACGTTTTTTACCTCAAATTCAACAAGCCGATACACAACGGGCTCATTTGCCGCTGAAATCATACTCTTTGTCTTGCCTTCAGCCTTACATTCCGCAACAACGATCATTTCGGCATTAAGCATTTCAGTTACGTTAGTAGGCTGGTACTCCATATCAACAGTAAGCTTTTCGCCTTCTGTTGGCACAAGCATTGTAAGCTGTGGCCAGAAAAGATACACAACAAGAAACACCATTGCAAAAATGATGATTGAATATATTGAGCCAGGTCTGTTATCCACCCGCTTTACGTTTTTTTCTTCTGTGTCTGCTGCCTCACGGGCAGTTATAATTTTTTCCTGTTCTTCTTTCACGGAAACACTTCCCCAATTTATATTTATATAATTATAGCACTTATACCCTATCCGTGTCAAAAGAAAATGGTTGGATTTCTCCAACCATTTATATTTTTGCCTTTTTCTTCATTTGCTTTAAGAATAACGTAAGCGGAACAATAAGTAAGCCGCCGCAAAAATTACCTATTGCGTGTGTAATGTCAAAGGAAAAACCCGTAATAATCCACGTTATCATTCCTTTAAAATCAAGGCCCATTATTATTGCATGTGCAGGTGCATACAACGTTCCGAAGCTTAAACCGTGGAGCATACATACTATGGGGTAAATTATACATGCAAGCCATATAGGCATTTTTTTAGGCAACAGCATAACTATTCCCCACAAAATCGCCCATACGTAAAGGTACGGGAGCCCCCAGACACCGAAACCATTTGTAATAAGCGTGATAAACACGTACAAATATATCGGAATCAGTGCTTTTTTTCTAAAAACAACCGTATACGCCACCGTGAGCACACCAACCAAGTGTATGTTAGGCAGCATTTCAAGCATAACATCGCCTAAATACATAAGTGCGCCAAGCATTGCAAATACGGTTATTTCGGCAACGGATAATTTAGCCTTTTGTGTAGACAAGCTCATACTGCTGACCGCTTTCAAACTCAGTTATATCAACACCCGTCATCATATATTCACCGTTCTTAAAGAATCCCCAATATGCCTTATCGGTATCGTAATCAGCTTTAATTCCGTTAACGTACTTTATGTACAGACCGTAATCACCCTGATCGCCCGAAATAAGCGAATGCTCCATAAGCGCATCGCCAACCGTGGTCTTATCGGTTTTAACAGTAAATACAACGGATTTTCCTTCAGCCTCAACCTTTACGGTGAGCACCTTTTCACCTTCACCAAAAACAGCATCCTGAGTATACGTTGCATTTGCCCACAAGCCAGTCTGATTGGCTTCCTGATTGGCTTCATTTTTGCAAGCAACGAGTGCAAGCACAACGGTAAATATAAGTAGCAGGGAAACAATTTTTTTGAGATTTTTCATTTTAAATTCCTCCAATTCATTTTTCACGAAAAGAAGAAAGCAAAAAACACACCTTCAAAAAGGTGTGTCAAACAAGGTACCCTGCAATACCCTTTCGCCACACCCTTCATTGCCCAAGGGCGCATTTGCGTACGTCACAGACCGATAAGCATTCCGACTCTTACGGTAATGGCTGTTGCCGCGGAATTACACCGCAGTTCCCTTATCCCCTAACAAGCTAGCCTTGTCCGACAATGCTGAAAAAGCTTCAGCATTGACCTGTGTTTATTCTTTTTGTGCAAGGTTATTCTAATACCAAAGAACAAAAATGTCAACGATATTTTAGGGCAAAATTATATAAAATTGCTTTACAAAAATTCGGTTTATATATATAATAAGTGTACAGTTAATATTATAACCCGTTTATGAGGACACGTTTTTAAGTTTTTTACCTTTCAGAGAGTGTATGTTTGGTGCAAATACACAGGTACTTCTTAAGGATATCACCTTTCAGGGGCGAAGGCGAAAGTTTACCGCAAGTAGTTTTCGATGTGCGCCGCACATTACGCGGCAACGTATGATTGTACGGTATTTGGTGGTTTTTTTGCCTTGTGCTTTTTTCCAAATGCGCAGGGTTTTATTTTTTCTTTGGAGGTTTTTTAATGTACAAAAAAGTTGATACCGGTCTTAACTTTGTTGATCGGGAAAAAGAGATCCTTCAGTATTGGAAGGAAAACGAAATTTTTGAGCGCAGTACTAAAATGAACGAGGGTAATCCCGAATTCACTTTCTATGACGGACCGCCTACCGCTAACGGTAAGCCGCATATCGGTCATATTCTTACCCGTGTTATTAAGGATATTATTCCCCGTTACCGCACCATGAAGGGCTACCACGTTCTTCGTAAAGCAGGCTGGGATACCCACGGTCTTCCCGTTGAATTGGAGGTTGAAAAGCAGCTTGGTATAAGTGGTAAGCCTCAGATTGAGGATTTCGGTATTGAGCCTTTCATTGAGCGTTGTAAGGAGAGCGTTTGGAAGTATCAGGGTGAATGGGAAAAAATGAGTGACCGTGTTGGCTATTGGGTTGACATGGAGCATCCTTACGTTACCTATCACGATGATTACATCGAAAGTGAATGGTGGGCACTTAAGACCATTTCCGAAAAGGATCTTTTATACAAAGGTCACAAGGTTGTTCCCTACTGCCCCCGTTGCGGAACTGCACTTTCTTCACACGAGGTTGCACAGGGATATAAAGACGTAAAGGAAACGAGCGTATTCGTTGCTTTTAAGGTTAAGGATCAGGATAACACCTTCCTTCTTGCTTGGACAACAACACCGTGGACACTTCCTTCAAACGTTGCACTTTGCGTTAACGCTAACGAGGATTACGTTTACGCTGAATTTGATAATAAGACTTATATTTGCGCAAAGGCACTTATTGAAAGTGCTTTAGGTGAAGGCGCCGTTATAACCAAGGAGCTTAAGGGTAAAGAGCTTTGCGGTATGGATTATGAGCCTTTGTTTGATTTTGCAAAGACAAACAAGCGTGCATGGTACGTAGTTTCTGACGATTACGTTACACTTGATGCAGGTTCGGGTATTGTACACATTGCACCTGCTTTTGGTGAGGACGACGCACGTGTAGGAAGAGATAACGACCTTCCCTTTGTTCAGCTTATAAATGCACAGGGCTGCTTTGTTGACGAAGCTACCCCCTATGCAGGTATGTTTATAAAGGATGCCGACAAGGTTATTATCAAGGATCTTGAGGAATCCGGCAAACTTGTTCGTGCAGTTGAATTTACACACAGCTATCCGTTCTGCTGGCGTTGTGATACTCCCCTTATTTACTATGCACGCAGCACGTGGTTTATTAAGATGACTGCGGTTAAGGAACAGCTTATACGCAACAACCGTTCTGTTAACTGGATACCCGAAAGCATTAAGGACGGCAGAATGGGTAACTTCCTTGAGAACGTTATTGACTGGGGTCTTTCACGTGAGCGTTATTGGGGTACTCCTCTTCCCGTTTGGGAATGCGAGTGCGGTCACTTCCACACCATAGGTTCAAGAAAAGAGCTTGTTGAGCTTACAGGCTGTGACGAAAATATTGAGCTTCATAAGCCCTTCCTTGATCCCCTTACAATTAAGTGTCCCAAGTGGGGCAAGGATATGCACCGCGCACCTGAAGTTATTGACTGCTGGTTTGACTCAGGCTCAATGCCCTTTGCGCAGCTTCACTACCCCTTTGAAAATAAGGAGCTTTTTGAAAAGTTGTTCCCCGCTGACTTCATAAGCGAGGCTATTGACCAGACAAGAGGTTGGTTCTATACGCTTCTTGCAATTTCTACACTTCTTTTTGATAAAGCACCCTTTAAGAATTGTATCGTTCTTGGTCACGTTAACGACAAGGACGGTATCAAGATGAGTAAGCACAAGGGTAACGTTGTTGATCCTTGGTCAATACTTGATAAGCAGGGCTCGGATGCTGTACGTTGGTACTTCTATACAGGTTCATCACCGTGGCTTCCCTCACGCTTCTACGGCGAGGCTGTTTCGGAAGCACAGCGTAAGTATATGGGTACGTTATGGAATACCTATGCATTCTACGTTATGTACGCTAACATTGACGGCTTTAATCCTATGGATTACAAGCTTGAATACGATAAACTCTCCGTAATGGATAAGTGGATTCTTTCAAGACTTCAGAGCCTTATCGATTACGTTGACGAGGGGCTTGAAAACTACCGCATTACAGAAACTGCACGCGCAATGAACGATTTTGTTGACGAATTAAGTAACTGGTATATCCGTCGTGGCAGAGAACGTTATTGGGGCAAGGATATGACGCAGGATAAGATAAATGCGTATATGACTCTTTATACAGTTCTTGCGACCGTTGCAAAGCTTACTGCCCCCTATACTCCCTTCGTTGCTGAAGAAATTTACCGCAACATCGTTTGCTCGGTAGATACTAACGCACCTGAAAGCGTTCATCTTTGCAAATTCCCTGTTGCACAGAAGGAATGGATCGACAAAGAGCTTGAAGAGAATATGGATTGGCTTCTTAAGGCAGTTGCACTCGGCCGTGCATGCAGAAACGATGCCAACATCAAAAACCGTCAGCCACTTCAGACGTTGTTTATTAGCGGTTCAAAGGTATTACCCGAGATGTTCTGCAAGGAAATTGAGGATGAGCTTAACGTTAAGGAAGTTAAGTTTACCGATGACTCCTCTGACTTTATCACCTATACCTTTAAGCCTCAGTTACGTACTGTTGGTCCTAAATACGGTAAATTAGTTGGTCTTATCGGCAAGGAACTTGCAAACGCAAACGGTTCCGCGCTTTATAAAGAACTTATGGCAAACGGTTCCGTTAAATTTGATATTAACGGTAATGAAGTTATTCTTACTCAGGATGACCTCCTTATCACCCCTGCAAACAAGTCAGGCTTCACTGCACAGAGTGATTCGGAAATCACCGTTGTTCTTGACAACAACCTTACTGAAGAACTTATCCGTGAAGGCTATATGAGAGAACTTGTTTCAAAAATTCAGACAATGCGTAAGGAAACCGGTTTTGAGGTTACCGATCACATTAAGCTCGTTATCACTGCAGACGGCGTTATCGCTGACGTTGTTAACACCTACGCTCAGGATATTGCAAGCGACTGTCTTGCTGATTCGGTTGCAATCGGTGAGCCTTTAGAAAACAATAAGGAATGGGATATCAACGATAAGAATTGTGTTATCTCAATGGAAAAAATCTGATGTTCGTTACAGATAGTTGGAAAGATTATGAGCTTTTGGATACCGGCGACGGTATGAAGTTGGAGCGTTGGAAGGATATTATCCTCCTCCGCCCCGACCCACAAGTAATCTGGCCTTATTCAAAAGAGCCTGATAAAAAACGTATTCACGCAATATACAAACGTTCCTCTTCAGGTGGCGGTAATTGGGACTTTTTAAAGAAAGTTCCTGATAAATGGACTATTAACTGGCGCGACCTTACCTTCACGGTAAGACCTATGGGCTTTAAGCATACGGGCTTATTTCCCGAGCAGGCAGTTAACTGGGACTGGATGCGTGATCTTATAAAAAAAGAGGACAGACAAATAAACGTACTGAATCTTTTTGGCTACACAGGCGGCGCAACCGTAGCGTGTGCTTCGGCAGGCGCAAAGGTTTGCCACGTTGATGCTGCTAAAAATATGGTACAGATAGGTAAAGAAAATCTTGCGGCAAGCGGTTTAGAAAACGCTCCTGTCAGATGGATTGTTGACGACTGCCTTAAATTTGTTCAACGTGAAATACGTAGAGGAAACAAATATGACGGAATAATTCTCGACCCGCCCAGCTACGGACGCGGTCCCGGTGGTGAATTATGGCATCTTGAAGAAATGCTTTATCCCTTTATGGAGAATTTAGTTGAAATTCTTTCAGATGAACCGTTATTCCTCTTATTAAACAGTTATACCACTGGTTTACAGCCCCTCGTTTTAAGAAACGTTATTGAAAAAACAGTATGCAAAAAATTCGGCGGAAGTGTTACTGCTGAAGAAGTTGGATTAAAAACAACAAATAGCAATATTATTCTTCCTTGC
>JAZQTV010000120.1:0-16633 GCA_045630945.1 Clostridia bacterium | reverse complement strand
TACCCATTCCGAACACAGAAGTTAAGCCTTTCAGCGCTGATGGTACTTGGCTGGAGACGGCCCGGGAGAGTAAGTCGCCGCCGGAATCTATATGAGAACCGTTTATACGGTTCTCTTTTTTTATTTAATTTTTATAATAATATAAAAAGACACCGATACGATTCATTTAAGAACCTTATCGGTGTTTTGTGTTTTAATAAAATTTTACGGAGTAATTTGTTTAGCTAATTCTTCAGGGTAATCGGGAATTGCGCCTAACTGTGTTACAACGTATTGCGAAAGTGCGGATGCACGTTTTAAGCAATCTTCAAGAGAGGAGCCTGCAAGATAATTTGCAAGGAAGCAGGCAGAAAATGAATCACCGGCGCCAACAGTTGAAACTACCTTTGAGGTAGGCTTTTCTGAATAAATTGCAACATTTGTTGAAGTGTTATACACAAGCGCACCGTCACAGTCTAAAGTTACGATAATTAAACGTAAGTTGGGATATTTTTGAGAAATTTGCTTACATACTTCTTCGTACGAGCCGTCAATTTTCAAAACAAATAACTCTTCGCGCGAAATTTTA
The DNA here is from genome assembly GCA_045630945.1 of Clostridia bacterium. Taxonomy (GTDB): domain Bacteria; phylum Bacillota; class Clostridia; order Christensenellales; family QALW01; genus UMGS1322. The sequence goes on along the minus strand of JAZQTV010000120.1, from coordinate 16,065 downwards.
AGTATAGTTGATGATTTAATTGAAAAATCAATCATTTCGTCGCTATAATAGTTCTGTCGAATGTTGATATCAAAGAAAATTTCACTATACGTTCCCTTTAAGAGCTCAATCAATGTTTTACGCGATGCGGCATTTCGCTGCGCGAGTGTACCAAAATAAAGTGCATCGTCATTAAAGCATGACTTTTCCGGCAAAGGAATATTGTCGTAAGCAACGTTTTTTACAAGATCATATGACGGTATGCCGTTATTAAGTGTAACGTTGCAATAGCCTGTTTTAAAAGGAACTGTTTGTATATTTTTGATGTTTACACCTGTATCAGCTGCAGCGGAAATGGCTTTTTTACCTAATTCATCATCACCAACGGCTGAAACAATATCAACGTCCATACCAAGTTTTGCACAGTGAGCACCAAAATTAAAAGGTGCGCCGCCAATTTTCTTTTCTTCACCGAATATATCCCAAAGAATTTCACCAAATGCAGTTAGTTTCATAATTCACCTTATTTTGCCTCGGGGTATTCGTTACAAAGAAGATATAAGGGAGCTTCATCTTCTTCAATTTTGGGGAAACGGCCCATTGTTTCAAGGAAGCGGTTATCAGTATTATCATCATTAACCATTGATACTTCACCGATAAGAACCTTTCCGTGACCTTTTTCAGCCCAGAATGCATGGTACTGGAAAGGAGGAAGTGTTACGCTTTCTCCGGGCTTAAGACAGAGCTTTGTGCCTGCGGGTACAGTAAATACACGACCGTCACAGGTAACTGTAACGGGAGTGTCAGCTAATGATTCATCCTCAGCACAATTGTAAACTTCAACAATAAGGTTTCCGCCGCCACGGTTAATAATATCCTCCATCTTATTCCAATGAAAGTGCATAGGGCAATACTGATCTTCGTCAGAGATAAGCAATTTTTCGGCATAAGTCTTTTTGCAGTCGGGCTCGGAAAGCGAACCGTTTCTTATTGTGAAAAGGAAAAGACCTGTTTTTTTGTAATCACCAAGACCGTAATCGGTAATATCCCAGCCGAGCATATGATTTCTTATCTCGTCGTATTCGTGACCCTTCGTTTCCCACTCTTCAGGGGTGAAGAATGCAAATGGGGGAAGATTAAAATTCATTTTTTTGATGAAATCAAGATTCTCACGCATTAATTTGTTTACTTCGCTTCTTTTCATTTTTTAATTCTCCTTTATTTTCTTTATTATTTTAATTTCGCCTTTTTTCATCGGGAAACAATTTTCTTCTAATATATTCGGCACGTCGATAATTGCAAAGGGCGTAAATTCATCGGCCTTTACGGTAATAGAATCGCAGGTTTCTTCAAGTATACAAACATCACTATAAGTAATATCAAGATCAGTATATCTTGAAGGAATCCAATGTGCACGATCGCAGTTGAGAGCATCATTAATATCACATAATACGATGGTAGATGATGAGAGCACATTTTTGATTTCGGAATAATCTACTGAATATATGCATTCGGCTGTATTTTTATCAATAGCATACTCAAAATCAAAGGATATAATATCACGATCATCAACAAAATCGTAAACGTAAAGTCTGCCGTTACCGCTTGAAGCAACAAGCGAATCGTTGGAAATACGCACCTCAAGCTTATTATTCTTTCTTTCAAGGCAACAAAGAATGTTTTGTGCGCAACGCTTAAAGATATAATACGCAGGCTTTGGCATCGCATAGTAGTCAACTATTGACCATCCGTTTGCAGCAGGGCAACAATCGTTAAACATCCAGTAGATTATGCCTGAAGAGTACCATTTGTTTCTTCTGAAAAGCTCCATACTTATACGTACCCATTCTGTGTGAAGCATCTGCATTTTTCTTATTCGATCTTGTCCGTCAGTAAATTCACCAAAGACTTTCTGCGACATAATTTCAATATATTCGTAAAGTGAGGGCTTAAGTGCAGGATTGTTCTTTGTGTGATATTCGGACATGGAAGTATCATTACCAAAGATATCTTCATCAGTTAAGAATTTGCGTAATGATGATACGAAAGGCATACCTATGGCTGCTTGCTCAGCGTTAAAGCGGGCAAGGTATGTTGCAAGATAGTCGATATAATCGTGTATATCTGTTTTTAATATATATTGTAAAGTGGTCCAAAGGAAATAGGTATTGTGCGTGGTTCCTTTTGTGTAAGAACTGTAAGGCTTACCTCCGTAAGGGGAAGATGCAAAGAAATAACGCTGAGGATCAAGCAAGTTTAAGATAGGCTCAATACCGTATGTTGCGGCAAGATAACCGCGATAATTATCTGTTTCCTCGTGACCGTTAACTGCATTTTCGTTATCGCCTGACCACCATGCAAGACAGGTGTGATTTCTCAGTCTTAATGCAGCTGACACGGTTTCCTTTTTTAATTCGTTTATAAACCATTCTTCTTTTTCAGGATATTCACCGCACGCCATAAGGAAGTCTTGAGTAACAAGGATACCAAGACGGTCGCATTCGTTATAAAAATGCTCTTGCTCAAATATTCCGCCACCCCACACGCGAAGCATATTTACGTTTGCTTTTACGCCTAATTCAAGAAGTTGTGTAATTTTCTTGGGTGTTTCGGCAGAGGGAAACGGCTCACAAGGAACCCAATTTCCGCCTTTGCACATTATTTTAATATCATTTACAAGAACTGTAAAGCAGGAAGAATCTTCGTTATTATCCTTATCTGCTATATGAGGCTCGTTTTTTAATTTAAGCGCTGTTTCACGTTCGGGAGTGCCTTCTTCATCGATTAATTCAAGAACTGTAAGTTTTCTTATACCAAATAAGAATTCTTTTTTTGAATTAGGTGTAGTAATTACAAGCTTATAAAGCGGTTGCGCACCGTATCCGTTGGGATACCAAAGCTGAGGAGCCCTTATATCAAAACGTTCAACGTAACTTTCTTTTAAAAGAGCGCGAGATTTTTTATAGCAGAGCTTTCCGTCAGGTGTAAATACCTCGATAGAAAACAAATCATAGCTTGGCGTAAAATCACGAAGATTTATGTTTAACTGCATCTGAGCAGAATATGGGTTAATATCCTTTGTGAAAATATAAAAACTATCTATCTCGTTTTGATTTCTGTAAACAAGTCTTACGTCACGGAATATACCCATGGTAACGAAACGATCAACCCAATCCCAGCTATACGTGCACTGAATGCGCCTTGTTTGCATTCTTTCACGTGTAAAAGCACCTTGTAATAAAGGCTTATCCTTTACTGCTTCAATAGGAGAGTGAAATGCTACCTTTAAGGTGTTTTTTCCTTGATTAAGTATTCCGTCAACACAAAATGCGTACGTAATATGCATATTCTCACAATGAGAAATAAATTTTTCGTTTAAATAAATATCACAATACGTGTCAAGACCGTCGAATTCAAGATATGCATTGGATTCCAATTTTTCAACAAAAAAATCCTTAGTATACGTATAATCGTTATTTTCAATCCATTGAACGTCCTTTGAATTATCACGATAATACATATCCTGAATAATTTTATTATTCAATAAGTCAGTATGAATGCATCCCGGAACTGTTGCTTTAAGTTCAAGTTTATTACCGTTTTTATCGTTGCCGGAAACGACCCATTCTCCGTTAAGTGTCATAAAAATTTTCCTTGAATATCATTTGACGTAATCGTAGAATATTAACTAAATACATTTGTTTTAATTATATTACAACATTGGGGTTTTGTCAAGATTTGTTGACATATAGTGAATATTAAAAATCAACAATTAATATAAGTAAATATTCTTTATATTGCAAAAAACAGTTTTGTGTGTTAAAATTATATAGCTATGTTTAAATATAATTCAGCGAATAACTATTACAAAAAAAGATTTGGCTGTCGGACATATAAGCTTTCGATTGATTGCGGATTTTCCTGCCCGAACCGTGACGGAACAAAAGGCATAGGTGGATGTATATTTTGCTCACAAGGCGGTTCAGGTGAATTTGCGGCAAAAGGCTCAACAATAATCGAACAGATTGAGCTTGCAAAGGAAAAGGTTAAAAACAAGATTTGTGCTGATGGGAAATACATATGCTATTTTCAAGCATTTACAAATACTTATGCATCGGTTGAAAAGCTTAGAAAACTGTTTTTTTCAGTGCTTGATATCGACGGAATTGTTGCAATCTCTATCGCAACACGACCTGACTGCTTAGGGAGAGATGTTCTTGACTTACTTGATGAGCTTAATAAGAAAATTCCCGTAATTGTTGAATTAGGACTTCAGACGTCTAATGAAAAAACGGCTGAATTAATTAACAGATGCTATAATAATGTTTGCTATGAGGAAGCTGTTGTTAATTTGAAAAAGATTAACGTGGAGGTTATCACGCACGTTATTTTAGGTCTTCCTTATGAGAATATAGATGATATGGTAAATACCGTGAAATATGCTTGTAAAACAGGTACGAACGGTATAAAATTACAGCTTTTACACGTGTTAAAAAATACAGCGCTTGAGAAAATGGAGTATGAACCGCTTGAGATGGATGAATACTTTTATATTCTTGCAAGATGTATTGAAGTTATTCCACCTGTCGTGGTCATTCACAGGCTTACGGGTGACGGTGATAAAAAATTGCTTATCAAGCCAATGTGGAGCGCAAACAAACGTTTTGTGCTTAATAGTTTGAATAAATATATGAATGAAAATAACGTAATTCAAGGGAGTAAATATAATGGATAGAACAGGTGAATTTAAAACGGGTGATATACATGATAATAAAGCGATATCCTGTTTTGCTTATTTCGGATTTTTGTTTGTTATGCCGTGGTGGGCTGCATATGATTCGCCGTATGCACAATTCCATGCAAATCAGGGTATGGTGCTTGCAATTAATGAATTGCTTTTATGTATTCTTATGGTTGCTGCGCACATTTTGGTTCCGTTTGCACCGTCATTATTCAGAATTCTTCGTACCATAATTGCAATGACGCTTTTGTTTGGAATGATATTTTATGTTACCTACGGTGTTGTAAATACGTTAAGAGGAAAGGCAAAGGAATTGCCGTTAATAGGTTCGATAAAAATTATCCGCTGAGGTTTGTATGATACTTATAATTGCCGAAAAACCTTCGTTGGCACGTAATATTGCGGCTGCAATCGGAAAACTTCAAAGGCACGATGGCTATCTTGAGGGAAATGGATATATAGTCACGTGGGCATTTGGACATTTGTTTTCGCTGTGTGATATTGAAGATTATTCACCCACACAATCGGGAAGATGGACAATGGAAAACTTACCTTGCTTTCCTCAAAGGTTTAAGTTTCAGTTGCGTAAGGATGAACATAAAAAGGTAGACGAAGGTGTAAAAAAGCAGTTTGAAATTATAAAAATGCTTTGCGAAAGAAGCGACGTTGATAAGATTGTTAACGCAGGCGATGCTGACCGCGAAGGTGAAATAATAGTAAGACTGTGTATTGAAAATTCGAATACACAAAAAGAACAGTTGCGCTTATGGCTTCCGGACCAAACGGAACAAACGGTAAGAAAAGCACTAAGTGAAATGAAAAATGAAAGTGAGTACGATAATTTAGCAAACGAAGGCTTTGCGCGTACGTATATTGATTGGCTTTACGGTGTTAATCTTACCCGATATGCAACGTTAAAAACAGGTGTTCTTTTAAGGGTTGGCAGGGTAATTATTCCTGTTGTTAAAGCAATTTATGACAGGGATATGGCTATCAGAAATTTCGTTCCTGACGTTTATTACGCTATAAAAAGTAACGAGATGACGAACGGTCATGAAATTGAGCTTATAAGTAAAAATAAGTTCGGCAAAAATGAAATAAAAAAGGCTGAGGTGGCTTGTAAGGAATATAACGATTCAAAGGCGTTTGTTACATCGGTGAAAAGCAAGAAGGATACAATTAATCCAGGAAAGCTTTATTCACTCTCAAAGCTTCAGAATTTCTTAGGTAAAAAATATAAAATGCCCATGGAACAAAGCTTAAGCATTGTTCAAAAACTTTATGAAAGCGGATATCTTACGTATCCAAGAACTAATTCTGAATACCTTGCTACCGCAGAAAAAGACAAGATTAAGCAAATTATTTCGGGTGTACAGGCACTGGGGTACGATATTGAATTCAAGGATAAAAAAACTATATTCGACGATTCAAAAATAGAATCGCATTCGGCTATAACGCCTACGTATAAGATTCCAAAAAAAGAAAATCTTTCAGAGGATGAATTTAAGGTTTATTCTGCGGTAATGCGCAGGTTTGCGGCTGTTTTTTGTAAGGAAGAATGTTTTGCGCAAAAAACTGAAGTTGTGGTTTCGGTAGGCGATAAAGAAGATTTTGTACTTAAGGGAATGGTAATCGTTCAGGCAGGATGGACGAAGTATGATGATTATACGCAAAAGGATAAGATTTTGCCTCAGCTTAACAAGGGCGATGAAATAATCATTGACTTTAAGCCGTTTGAAAGAGAAACTACACCGCCCAAGCATTATACTATTGAAACACTTAATAATTATTTGAAAAATCCTTTTCGTGAAGAAAAGAATAGCGTTGATGAAAACGATGATGAAGACTACAAGGCTATGTTTGAGGGACTTGAACTTGGTACGGAAGCAACGCGAACGGGAATTATTGATAATGCGCGTAAAAGCGAATATATTGAACTGAAAAAAGACGTTTATTATATTCTGCCCAAGGGCGAGTATCTGATTGAATCTTTAATGCATATGGGCATTTCTATGGATAAATATAAGACCTCGGAAATGGGCAGAATTCTAAAGCAGATATTCAAAAACAATGCAACGGTAGAGCAGGGAATAGAACAGGCTGAAAAAGAAATTTCAGAAGTGTTTACAGTAAAAAATTCTACCATTGAAACGGATACGGACAACGGCTTTTATCTTGATAAGGTAGGCATTTGTCCTTTATGCGGAAAAGACGTACTAAAAAGTCGATACGGTTATGCGTGCAGCGGCTATAAGGAAGGATGCAAGTTCAGTATTGGTGGTGTTATCTGTAAGCGTGTTATTTCTAAAAGGAATGCGGAGCTTTTATTACAGACAGGTAAAACTTCTGAAATACAGGGATTTATTTCAAAGGCGGGAAAAACGTTTAACGCAAGGCTGAAAATAGAAGACGGTGCAGTAAAATTTGATTTTTAATTTGTCAAACAAATAAGAATTTTGACATATACTTAACTAAAATATTTAAAGGTGGGTATATATGTCGATAATTCTTTTAATACTTAACGAGCTTCGTTTTTTTATTGGGCACATAAGTGATAAAAGCATTTTTCCAAGGCCATTTACAAAGAATGAAGAAAAGCTTTACGTCGAAAAATATATAAACGGTGATAAGAAAGCCTTTGATAAGCTGGTAGAGCATAATATGCGGCTTGTGGCGCATATTGCAAAGAAGTATAACGGTGATAAAGTTGATTTTGATGATCTTATTTCTATTGGTTCTATCGGCTTGATTAAAGCAATAAAATCATATAACGTTGAAAAGTGTACACATTTAGCTACATATGCATCAAGGTGTATTGATAATGAGATTTTGATGTATCTGCGTGCAACAAAAAAGCAAAAAAGTGAAGTATCGTTAATGGAACCCGTTGGCGTTGATAAAGAGGGTAACGAGGTAACGTTAATAGATGTCCTTAAAAGTAACGACATTGATGTTGACGTTAACGTAGAAACAAAGCTTCAGATAAAGTTAATGCTTGAAAAAATGAGCGCCGTACTTGATGAACGAGAGAAAAAAGTTATTATTTTGAGATACGGTATTGGTGGGCGCAGGGCGTTGACACAACGTGAAACTGCAAAAAAACTTGACATATCAAGATCATACGTGAGCAGAATTGAAAAATCGGCTTTCAATAAAATTAAAAGCAGTTTGTGTGCAGATTTTCACATATAAACCTTATTCTTTTCAAGGATATAGGGTAGAATATACTTAAAGATAAATTACAGGGTGAATGTATGTATAATAGATTTCTAAAATTTATGTACGGAAGATACGGTGTTGACGAATTCAGCAGAACAATAACGGTAATTGCAGTTGTTCTTTCAATTCTCAGTATTTTTCTTAGTGGTTGGATATCGCTTGCAGTATCGGTTTTGACGTTTTTGTTAATTGTTTCCGTTTTACGCAGGACGTTTTCCAAAAATATAAACAAGCGTGTTATGGAAAATCATAAATTTCTTGCTAAAACCGCAAAAATCAGAGAATATTTCAGGTTTCTTAAAACACGGTTTAACGACAGAAAATATTATAAGTATATTAAATGTCCGAAATGCAAAAAGTACAGTCGTGTTCCTAAAGGAAAAGGCAGGATAAAAATAACTTGCCGTGTTTGTAAAAATCAGTTTCAAAAGAAAGTTTAAAGAGGTGGATGTATGGGAATTTGGTTTGATTGGACGTATATTGTATTCGTTATGCCTGCTGTTATTTTTGCTTTATGGGCAAGCGCAAAGGTTAACAGTACGTATCAGAAATATCAGCACGAAAGAAATTCAAGGGGAATTACGGGTGCACAGGCAGCACGCCAAATGCTTGATTCTAATGGTTTGTATGACGTAAGGATAGAGCGTACAGAAGGTCAGCTTACTGACCATTACGATCCCTCTAAAAACATTATACGGCTTTCTGAAGGTGTTTATTCAGGTGCGTCTACTGCGGCAATCGGTATTGCGTGTCACGAGGTTGGTCACGCATTACAGTATGCACAAAGCTATGCACCTGCAAAAATCAGAAGTGCAATAGTTCCCGTAACAAATATTGGCTCGCAGCTTGCGATACCGTTAATTATTTTAGGTGTAATTCTTAGTATGCTTAACGAAGCACTTGGTGTTTTTGTGTATATCGGTATTGGATGCTTTGCTTTAAGCACCGTGTTTCAACTTGTTACTTTGCCAACCGAATTCAATGCAAGCAGGCGTGCGGTTGAAGCAATTCGTGATAACAATATTCTTTATGAAAGTGAGCTTGAAGGCACAAAAAAAGTGCTGACTGCTGCAGCACTTACTTACGTTGCTGCACTTGCGGTTTCGCTTATGCAGCTTTTAAGGTTGTTATTTATTTTTGCAAGAAGAAATGATTAATTATTTTAAATCATCGGTAGGTCGTCTACCGGTGATTTTTTTATAAAATCTGCTAAAATATGCGGGATCGTTTATTCCTAAAGAATAGGCTATTTCAGAAATGCTCATTTCTCCGCTTTGTAAAAGAGCATAAGCTCTGTCTGCCTTTAAGCGTTCGATATAGGCGATAGGTGATGTGCCTGTATATTCGTTAAAAAGTGCGCGGAATCTTGATGGACTTAAGCCTGAATCTTCGGTAAGAGATTGTACCGATAGGTTTTGCAGGCTTGAATCCTCAAGCTTTTTTATTACGTTCTTTATTGTATCGAATTTATCGTGAAAATCATTCTGTGTTGCTTGATGAAGAGAAAGCTCGCTTAATAATTGATATAAACGTATTTTTATTTTTGCAGGAACGCATTTTGCATCAAATCCCATATCGGCAAGTGCTTTAAAATGCGAAAATGCATTTCTAAAGTTTTTGATAATGAACAGCTCCTTGCTTAACGTAAAGCATTCGTTGCTTGGGTGCAGAAGATCAAAGCGTATATTTATAGCGTTATAATGCAATGGAGAGGGATTCTGCTGTGGTTCTGCATTTTCTGTTGAACCGTCTGTGCGTGAAAAAACGCACGTATATATCGAATTCTTAGGCAAATATATTATGTCACCGGGTTGTGCGTGAAGAAATAATTGGTTTTTTTTATAGTAAAACGCCTCGCAACCTATAAGGTACATTAAACCGCTTGCACTTCTTCCTTCTTCGGGCGTGCTCCACCTGCCTGAAGTATTCCAAAAGTGATAGTGAGGGGTAACGTTAAATAACTGATAATCTGCGTAATATAAGTCCTTTAATTCAATGGTGTTCATTCTTTGTACCTCTACTTTTATTGATTGTATTCTATCATGTTTATTTAAAAAAGACAATAAAAAATAGGCGAAAAGTGCAAGCATGTTAAAAATGAAAATTGACTTAGGTGAAATGTGTAATTATAATTGTATTGAGGTGTTAATATGATTATCAAACAAGGAAGTACACGTGTTAGGCGCAGTTATAATGCAAGCGGACTGATTAATGAATATTCGTGCGAAATGCCGCTTTATTATCCGGAGGATTGGATTGCTTCGGTAGTTGATGCGTATAATCCCGGTATGGATAAAATTGAGTACGAGGGACTTGCCAGATGTGAGGATGGTACTTTTTTGCGAGATTATATAAAAAGTAATCCGCAATGCTTGGGTGACAAGACTGAAATAGGCATTTTAGTTAAGCTTTTGGATGCGGGCGACAGGCTTGCCATACAATGCCATCCCACAGATAAGTTCGCGCAAGAATATATGAATTCACCGTATGGCAAAACAGAGTGTTGGTATATGCTTGAAACAACGGAAGATGCCTGCGTTTATCTTGGCTTTAATGAAAAAGCCACACGGGAAAAATGGGTAAGTGCATTCCATAAACAAGATGTAGATGCAATGCTTGATATGATGCATAAGATTGATGTAAAGCAGGGTGATTGTATTTTTGTTGACGGGGGCATTCCTCATTCTATCGGTGCGGGCTGCTTTATGGTGGAACTTCAGCAACCGACAGATTTGATGGTCGTTACCGAAAGAGTAACAACATCGGGGCGGGTGCTTCCTGAAGAAAAGCTTCATAACGGTTTAGGCTTTGAAAAAATGTTTGATTGCTTTGAATACAAAAATTATAAAAAGGAAGAATTGATAGAAAAATATGTTTTTGCTTCAGTAGATAGAAGCAATATCATTCAGCCTATCATCGACGAGAAAATTACAGATATATTCAAAATGTCAATATTAAATGCTGAAGGCGATTTTTCTTATAAAAATAAAGGCTCTTATGAGGTTATTGTTGTTGCTGAAGGCACAGGCATTTTAGATGACGGAATAAATCAATTTAGTGTTAAAAAGGGCGACAGATTTATTTTAGAAGCTGAAACGGAAAGCAAGATTAATTCGGCTAATGGATTAAAACTTATTATTTGTAGCCAGTAAAGAAGGAGAATTTATATGAAGGAATCATTTTTGTTTGAAGGCTACGATAATTTTATTATCGGCGCTAATTACTTTGCTTCTCACGCAGGTACGGCTATGTGGGAAAAGTGGGATGCGGATGTAGTTGAAAAAGACTTTAAGATTATGGCAGAGTACGGGATAGAGGTATTAAGAGTATTCCCAATCTGGAGTGATTTTCAGCCAATTACCGCTCAATATACGAACGGAAAAAGCTTTGGAAGTTATCCCAGAGAAGTTACAATAAATGATAACTATCTTGATGAATCCCCTGAAGGTGTTGCAGGTGTTAGTGTTGAAATGTTTGAGCATTTTGATGAGTTCTGCGAATTAGCCAAAAAATATAATATTAAATTTATAGTTGGTCTTTTGACGGGCTTTATGAGCTCACGCAGATTTGTTCCTCCGGCTTTAAATGAAAGAAATATTTTTGCGGATTACTTTGCGCAAAGATGGACGTTAAGGTTTGTTAAATATTTTGTAAATCGGTACATAGATAACGATGCGATTATTGCGTGGGATCTTGGCAATGAAGTAAGATGGCTTGATAAGGCAGAAGATATTGATAATTCATACGTATGGGCATCAATGATAACAGATGCCATTAAAAGTATAGACCACAAAAGACCTGTTGTTTCGGGACTTGATACAACTGAATTTGCAGGTTCAAGTTGGAATACAATGGATATGGGTGAGGTGTTGGACGTTCTTACTTCGCATCCGTACGTATGCTTTTCATATGCATCAGGACAACCTATTAACTCAATTAAGGCTATAAGATATGTTGTTGGATCCACAGTTGCTATGGCTGATATAGGTAGAAAACCGTGCTTGCTTGAGGAGGTTGGCTCTATTGGATATTCTACGCTTAACGAGCGTTCTGAGCAAGGCTTTATGCGCGGTGTTTTGTTTGATTCGTGGGTTAATGATTGCCACGGTATGATGTGGTGGTGCGCTTTTGATCAAGGAAATTTAAGTCACAATCCTTACAGATGGAACGGTCGCGGAAGTGATTACGGATTATTCACTGAAGATTACAGAGTGAAGCCGATTGCAGAAGAAACCAAAAAATTCTATAAGCTTTTGCGCGATATGCCGTTTAAAAAATTACCTGAACGCATTAAAGATGCGGTTTGTATTGTTCCTCGTGGCGCTATGAGCGACCGTAACTACGTTTCATTTATCGATACCATTGCAAAGCAGGCAGGTCTTGACATTGAATTTTCATATGCAGATCAAAAAATAAAGGAATCTGCACTATATATCGTTCCTTCGGTTTTATCTGCCGAATATTTTAATAAAGACACGTATCTTGCTTTGCTTGAAAAGGTTAAAAATGGCGCAAGTGTGTTTATTTCTATGGATAACTGCTATTTAAGGTGGTTTGATAAGGTAACGGGTTTTAATGTATATCAGCGTAAGAGTTATAGCGGAAATGGAATGATAGATCTTAATGGTGAGAAAATAAGATCCTTTGCAAAATATGAGTATATATGCGACAGTATCGACGGTGAAGTTTTAGCACATAACGAAAACGGCAATCCTGTATTTGTACGTCATAAACTTGGCAAGGGTTACGTGTATTCGTTCCTTGCACCGTTTGAAACGGCGGCAATAAGTGTTTCGGATATTTGTGACACGAATGCATATAAGATATACGAATATCTTAGGGATAACGTAAGTAGCACTAAGGTTGCAAAGTGCAGACATTCACAGGTTGGCATAACAGAGCATATTCTGAATGAAAACGAAAGAATTCTTGTTCTGATAAATTATTCGCCAGACAAGGTTAAAACTGATATTGAAATTGATGATGCTTGGGAGATTAGCGACGTAATTTACGGTCAGTACGACGGTAGTGCGGTATTTGCAGAAAACGAAGCGCTTGTAATTAAAATTACAAAAAAATAATATATGAATGTCGCTTATTTGTTTAAGCGGCATTTTTTTTGAAAATAATTAATAGTGCGTTATATCTGCATTGTTATTCGATTGACATTTTTTGTGATTTGATATACAATTCTTGATTGGATATAAATAATAAAGTGAGGAATACAAGTGGGTATAAGGGAAGAAGTTAAACGCAGAAGAACATTTGCAATCATATCTCACCCTGACGCAGGTAAAACGACACTTACCGAAAAGCTTGTGCTTTACGGAGGAGCTATTCATGCGGCAGGCTCGGTTAAAGCAAGAAAAACAGAACGGCATGCTGTAAGTGACTGGATGGAAATTGAAAAACAACGTGGTATTTCGGTTACGAGCAGCGTTATGCTTTTTGATTACGACGGATACCGTATAAATATTCTTGATACACCCGGACATCAGGACTTCTCAGAAGATACATACCGTACGCTTGTTGCGGCGGATAGTGCTGTGATGCTTATTGACGCAGCAAAGGGTGTTGAACAACAGACTATTAAGTTGTTCCAAGTATGCCGTAAAAGAAATATACCAATCTTTACGTTTGTAAATAAGCTTGACCGTGCAGGTAAAAATCCTTTCGATTTGATGGATGAACTTGAAACTGTTCTTGGTATACGTGCCTGTCCTATGAACTGGCCTATTGGTACGGACGGTGATTTTAAAGGCGTATATCATCGTGAAACAGGCAGGGTAGAACTGTTTTCAGGCGGTAATCACGGTATGGAAAAGGTTGAATCGGTTACAGGTGATGCTAATGACCCGCAGTTTAAGGAAATTCTTGGCGAATATCATCATCAAAAGCTTGTTGATGAAATTGAGCTTTTGGACGTAGCGGGGGATGAGTTTGATCTTGACAGAGTTCTTTCGGGAAATCTTACACCTATGTTTTTCGGAAGTGCTATGAATAATTTCGGTGTTCAGCCGTTCCTTGAAAAGTTTCTTGAAATAACAACACCGCCCACAGCACGTGAAGCTGATACGGGTATTGTTGAGCCTAACGGTGAAGAATTCACAGGATTTATCTTTAAGATACAAGCAAATATGAATCCTGCCCATAGGGATAGGGTTGCTTTTATGAGAATATGTTCGGGTAAGTTTGAAAAAGGAATGACAGTAAAGCTTGCAAGAACAGAAAAAGAATTGAAACTCGCTCAGCCTCAGCAGTTTATGGCACAGGAAAGAGAAACTGTTGAGGAAGCATTTGCAGGTGATATTATAGGTTTGTTTGATCCGGGCATTTTTGCACTTGGTGATACTGTTTATACAGGCAAAAAAATTCAATTTGCCGGTATCCCCGTGTTTGCACCCGAGCATTTTGCGAGAATTAAGCCTATTGATACTATGAAACGTAAGCAATTCCTCAAAGGAATTACCCAGCTTGCACAAGAGGGCGCAATTCAGGTGTTTAAGGATAACACCTATGCAGCAGAAGAAATTATAGTCGGTGTTGTCGGTGTGCTTCAGTTTGAGGTGCTTGAGCATCGACTTCGCCACGAATATAACGTTGAGATTTCATCAACACAGCTTGCTTTCAGGTTTATTCGTTGGTTGCCTGAGGATTGGGATATTGAAAAGCTTAAGCTTTCAAGCAGTACAAAAATTGCGGCTGATTTAAAGGACCGTCCTGTTGTTTTGTTTGAAAATGATTGGTCAATGCGTTGGGCAGAAGAAAATAATAAAGGACTTCAGCTTTTTGACGTTACAGATCGATAAAGTTGTTTGACAATTTAAGGCAAATATTGTATTATATACAATGTAAAAAAACGTGTTAATACACGGAAAATTATATATTTATTTGTGGAGGTTTTATCATGAACAAAAAGACTGTAAAAGACATCGATGTAAATGGTAAAAAAGTTCTTGTAAGGGTGGACTTCAACGTTCCGCTTGATGAAAATAAGAACATTACCGATGAAACAAGAATTAGTGCAGCACTGCCTACTATCAAGTATCTTCTTGATAACGGCGCAGCTGTAATTCTTTGCTCACATTTAGGCAGACCCAAGGGAGAATTCAATATGAAGTATTCTCTTGCTCCTGTTGCAAAAAGACTTGAAGAGATTTTTCCCGGCAAGGTAACATTTGCTGAAGATATTATCGGCGATAGCGCTGCTAAGGCTGTTAGTGAGCTTACCGCAGGCAACATTGTTCTTCTTGAAAACCTTCGTTTCCACGCTGAAGAAGAAAAGAACAACGCAGATTTTGCTAAAAAGCTTGCTTCCTATGCTGATATTTATGTAAACGATGCATTTGGTACTGCTCACCGCGCACACGCTTCAACAGCAGGTGTTGCAGATTATCTTCCCGCAGTTGCAGGCTTCCTTATTGGTAAGGAACTTGATATTATGGGTAAGGCACTTGAGAATCCTGAAAGACCTTTCGTTGCTATCCTTGGCGGTAAAAAGGTTTCGGATAAGATTGGTGTTATCAACAATCTTTTAGAGAAGGTTGATATTCTTATTATCGGTGGTGCAATGGCTTACACATTCTACAAGGCTATGGGTCTTGAAATTGGTAAGAGCCTTCTTGAAGAAGAAAAAGTTGAACTTGCAAAGAGCCTTATTGAAAAGGCAGAAGCAAAGGGCGTTAAGCTTCTTCTTCCCGTAGATACCATCGTTGCTGACAAGTTCGGCGAAGATGCAAACACAATGAACGTTGACCGTGATGCCATCCCTGCTGATTGGGAGGGTCTTGACATCGGTGAAAAGACACGTGCGCTTTTTGCTGACGCAGTTAAAAATGCAAAGACAGTTATCTGGAACGGTCCTATGGGCGTATTTGAAATCGAGAAGTTTGCCGGCGGCACAAAAGCAGTTGCAGCAGCACTTGCTGAATGCGAAGGCACAACAATTATCGGTGGTGGTGATTCAGCTGCAGCTGTTGAACAGCTTGGTTATGCTGATAAAATGAGCCATATTTCAACAGGTGGCGGTGCTTCACTTGAGTTCCTTGAGGGTCTTGAACTTCCCGGTGTTGCCGCACTTAATGATAAGTAAGGAGAAAGTTGTTATGCGTAAACCTATTATTGCA
>JAZQTV010000119.1:0-48808 GCA_045630945.1 Clostridia bacterium | reverse complement strand
ATTTTGGTTAAAAAATTCAAAAACGTGCATTGGATTTCCGATTACGCATTGCCCATAAGCCTTATCGCAGGTATGGCAAGTGCAATTCCCATAACCGCGTGGCTTGGTTAAGGAGGTTTAGTTATGGAAAATAAATCTTATTTGAATTCATCATATATGAACAAGGTGCACCGTTGGGGCGCAATCTGGAACTTAAGCATTATGGTATTGTTTATCCTCTACCCCGTACTTGTTATGGTTCTTTTTGGCGGTATTCCCGATTGGAAGGCACTTGGCATCGGTCTTATTGCTACCGCACCTATGTATTGGGCCGTAGGCGTTATTGAAACGATCACTTACATACCTATGCTTGGTGCAGGTGGTTCTTATCTTTCCTTTGTTACAGGTAACATTTCTAACCTTAAGCTTCCCTGTGCATTAAACGCCATGGATCAGGCAGGCGTTAAAGCTAACTCGGAAGCGGGCGAGGTAATTTCAACTATTTCAATTGCAGTTTCAAGCATCGTTACGACAATTGTTATTGTGCTTGGCGTTGTGCTTATTATTCCCCTTACGCCTATTCTTAATTCCCCTGCGCTTACACCTGCTTTTGACCAGATGCTTCCCGCACTTTTCGGCGGACTTGGCGTTGTATTTATTTCAAAGAACTGGAAGATAGCAGTTGCACCCGTTGCACTTATGCTTATACTGTTTATTTCAATTCCTGCACTTAATGCGGGCACAGTTGGCATTATGGTGCCTGTAAGCGCCGTATTTACCATTGCGGTAAGTCGCTTTATGTACAAGAAAGGTTGGCTGTAATATGTACGTTTTATATGCCGTTTTATCGCTTATAGCCATTCTTGTTGCAGTAACTCTTGTGCGCACCGCATTATTTAAGCCAAAGGCACAGATAGCACCTTTTGATGAGGAAATAGCTTTTGATACGGAAAAGACAGTAAAAAATCTTCAGGAGCTTGTAAAATGCAAAACCGTTTCATATTACGATAAAAATCTTGAAGACGATAACGAATTTAATAAGCTTATTGCGTTATTGCCCTCGCTTTATCCTCGCGTTATGGACACCTGTTCGTTTTTAACGCTTCCCGACCGTGCATTGCTTTTTTGCTGGAAGGGTAAAAAAAGTGAGAATCCCTCCGTTATGATGGCTCATTACGACGTAGTTCCCGTTAACGAGGATATGTGGGAAAAGCCGCCCTTTGAAGCAATAATTGAAAACGGAGTTTTATGGGGACGCGGAACACTTGATACAAAGGTTACGTTTAACGGAATTCTTTATGCCGCCGACCACCTTATAAACCAAGGCTTTGTACCCGAAAACGACGTGTATTTTGCATTTTCGGGCGGAGAAGAAGTTAACGGTAACGGCGCCGTAAATATAGTTAATTGGTTCAAAGAAAACAACATTAAGCCTGCTATTGTTGTTGATGAGGGTGGCGCAGTTGTTGAAAACGTTTTCCCCGGTGTAAAGACGCCCTGCGGTCTTATAGGTATTGCAGAAAAGGGAATGATGAACCTGACATTTAAAACCATTTCGCAAGGCGGTCACGCATCTGCACCAAAGCCACACACACCTATCGGAGTACTTTCAGATGCATGTACAAAGGTTGAAAATTCTCCGTTCCCGTGCCATATTACAAAGCCCGTAGAGGAAATGTTTGATACCTTGGGCAGACATTCTACCTTTGTTTACCGAATGATATTTGCTAATATGTGGCTTTTCAAGGGCGTTCTTGATATGATTGCAAAAAAGAGCGGTGGCGAAATGAATGCGCTTATGCGTACCACGGTTGCCTTTACGCAAGCAACGGGAAGCACCGCACCTAACGTTATACCCCCCGAGGCTTCGATGGTTGCAAATATGCGCCTTAACCCCGAGGATACGGTAAATAGTACAAAGGAACGTATCAAGAAGATAATCAAATGTGACAACATTACCCTTGAAATTGGAAGCTGTATGGAACCGAGTCCTGTTTCAAAAACGCATTGCGAAGCCTTTGACAGAGTTCAGCGTGCCGTTTCGGGTACGTGGAAAGGTTGCATAGTTTCACCTTACCTTATGGTGCAATGCTCCGATTCAAGACATTACCGCGATTTATCCGACCACGTTTACAGATTTTCCGCTATGGATCTTACAAGCGAAGAAAGAGCAACCATCCACGGCAACAATGAAAGAATACGCCTTGAAACCGTTAACAAGGCTGTTGAATTTTATTTGCGTCTTTTAAAGATGAGTTAGGAGTTATTATGGAAAACATTAAATTTGCCCTTGTGGCACTTGTTCCTGCATTACTGTTATGCAGCTACGTATTCAACGTTGACAGTAAAGAAAAAGAGCCTATAAGCCTGCTTGCAATTTTATTTGGTCTTGGCGCTGTAATTTATATCCCCGTAATCTTTTTGGAGGAATACTCCTTTGATATAATTAAGGCTATTATGGGCGAGCACGTTTTTTACGACTTTGGCGGTATGGCATCATACACGTCTAACGGCTACCAATTACTGCACAACGCACTTAACGCATTACTTGGTACCGCACTTATTGAGGAAGTACTTAAATTTGGCGTACTGTTCCTTGTAACACACAGAAACAAAAACTTTAACTGTCTTTTCGACGGCATAGTTTATTCCCTTTTCGTTACCCTTGGCTTTGCAGTTGCCGAAAACATATACTATGCTTACATCGGTGGTTGGAACACGTTACTTTTAAGAGTTCTCTCTTCCCTGCCCGGACATATTATGTTTGGTATTATTATGGGTTATTGCTACACCGTATGGCATACGTTTTTCATTGCAGGACGCATAGAAAAGAAGTTTGATAATATCACAGTTAAAAAGCCGTTCAGATCATGGTATTTCCTTGCAATTACAATTCTTCTTCCCGTTATTATACACGGTCTTTACAGCTTTGTTTCTTTCTATCATTTTTCAAAAATCACATGGTTATTCATTGTTGCCATTGCAGTTGTTTACGTTATATGCTTCTTGTCCATCCGTAAATTTGCCGCTTCCGACAGTGAAAACTCAAAGGTTATCTCCACGATTATTTTAAAGAAATATCCCGAGCTCAGCGAAGAAAAGGAACAGGTTGCTTCGCTTATCGAAAACGGAGGTGCATTATAATGGCAAAAAATAAAAAACCCTCCTGCGGATGCTTTTTCCTTTCAATTATTCTTTTAATCGTTGCGGCAAGCTTTTCGATTAACGAGGAAGAGCCTATTGACTTCGACCCCATTTCTACCCCCGTTTACGAGATAGAGGCTGACGATGATTCGGTTATTACAACGATAAAACCGTTTGCTACGCCCACCGAAAAGCCCGAAACCACAAAAAAGCCTACTAATACGGCAAGCACCACAAACAAGGTCACCTATACGATGAAGCCTGCGCAGATAACACCCACACCTGCACCGCAAAACGAAATAACGGTGCCAAGCGGCTTCTATTACACGCAGATAGACTCAGAGTCAAAGGTAATTTACAAGGAATTATACAACGCAGTTTCCAAGGGCAATGACACGATTATACTTAAGAACATTGAGCTTCCCCAATACCTTGACAGCGTTAAGCCTGCAATATATGCTTTTGAATACGACCATCCCGAATTTTTCTGGACCGGAAACGGTTATGCTTACACCTCAAGTGATAGCAGACTGACTAACGGTGATTCACTTAAGCTTACCATTTCCACCCGTAACTATTGGAAGTATTCAACCTCACGCAACACTTACGTAAACAAGCTTCAGAGCAAGGTTAATCAGATAGTTACCGAAGCAAACAAGCTTGCCACAAATTACGAAAAAATCAAATACGTTCACGATTACCTTGTTAAGAACGTTCAGTATGACCATACTGCCGCAGACGAAGCTGATAATCCCACAAAGATGTCCGCAAAAAGCGAGCAGTCCTGTACCGCTTACGGTGCGCTTGTAAACGGCTGGGCAATCTGTTGCGGATATTCGGAAGCGTTCCAGCTTTTGATGCACAGCCTTGGAATCCCCTGTGACGTTGTTATAGGCTACGCAGGTGGCGGACTTCACGAATGGAATGCAGTATACATTAACGGCGTACGTTATATGCTTGACGCCACGTGGGACGATCCTGACGGCGCAACAAGAATGTACTACGATTATTTCCTTATTTCGACAAATACCCTCCAAAAAACGCACCAGGTAAAAGACCAACAATTTACATATCCCGTATGTAAATACGACTACGCTTCTTAAAAAAAATGACCCGACAGAAAATAAATTCTGTCGGGTATTTTTTTATTTACTGTAATTTTCAGCCGAAACACCGTAGCTGCTAAGTGCCCTTACAAGCTTGCCTACCGACGCACTTGAATGCTTTTGATATATATATGCATTGACGTTATATTCTATTTTGCTGATAACGTCATCGTCCTTAACAAGCTCAACTGTATAGATTTTATTAAACTCAGTAGCTTTTATACCATCCGTATAAAGAATACCGCCAACAAGCTGATTTCTTGAAATTTCCATTCCATTAAGCCTTATTTTTACATTTTCATCTGTAAGTGTAAGACGGAAATATATCCTATTGGTATTGCTCATATTAAGCCCCATTGATACCACTTTATTTTGTGTATCTGTATTTCCCGTAACAGTTCTTACACCTGTAGGTACACTAAACTCGGAAGGAGTAAGCCATTCCAATCCGCTTGAAGCATAATTATCGGTATTGTAATCCTGATAATCCTGTGCAGCATCACCGTAAAGCATCATATCACTTATAAGTGTAATAAGTTTTTCATATCTTTCTGCACTTATCTTAAGCTGTTCGGGTGTTTTTGCATTTAAATTTTCACAGTATTTCCTTACGCTGTAATTGTCCTTTATTGCAATTACCTGTCCCTCATATAAAAGCTCGGCTTTAATTTCATCAGCCATGCACTGAGGATTTATACCCGTATAGCTGAAAACGTAGCATCCCGTTTCACTATCAAACGCGCCGTTAAGTACGGTAACATTATTATTGCGTGTAACCCTTAACGTAGAAGCCGTATGCGCCCCATCAAGCACCGCGTAATAGTTCATCGTAAGTGTCGAGCCTACTTCAAGCTCAGCTCCCTTTATGAAGTTATTTTGCGTCTTATAGCACGCATACACCTTCTGCTGTGCCATACCGGGAGCAGGAAGGTATTCATACTTCTTATCTGTTGAAATAAGAGTATCATCTTCGGTGTACCAGCCTGCAAACACATATTCTGCATTATCGGTTGCGCGTGCAATAAAGTTATCAACCACGTTTCCAACAAACGGATTGCCTGAGGTAGCCTTTATACCCTGTTGAGATAACGTTTCATAAGCATTTTCGGTCATACCGTTGATCTTATAAGATATATCCCACTTTGCACCCTCGCAAAGAATTTCTTCATTGACCGCAGTTATCTGAACACCGTTCAATGACGCCATTGTGGTGGAAAGGTTATCACCTGTAAGATACAGATAATCGCCTTCTTTCGCATCAGGAGCCTTAAAATACATAAGTGCATCAAATTCATCCTGCGTATACATACGGCTTGGAACATCTTTTGCCGAATATCCCTGAACACTTTCGATATTTGAAAAATCACGTGTCAGGGTAATGCTTTCACCTGCCGGTATCTTGGTCCAGGTACCCTCGTGAATAACACGGGTCCATACGCCATCGGGAATATATATGCCAAGCATTACATACAGATCGGCACTTTCAAACGAGTTATGTACGTTTAAGGTTGCCTTTTTGCTTTCACGGTCAATACATTCGATATTTGCTGTCAAAGCATTGCTTACGACAAAGTTGCCGTTTGTATCTGCAACCGTAAGCTTTAAGCCTGCAAAATCCCCCGTAGTGCTTTTAATATCAAGGGCTTTGAGCTCATTTGAAAGATCTGAAGCAAGCTGCTTTTTAACGTTACTTGGAAGTAATTGCAAATTATAATAAGTATCCGTGCTTTTTACAGTTCTTCCATCAGGCTCGATATGTATTTTAATGAAGTTCTGCGTTTTTAATACTACGTTAAGAATATCGGCAGCATTGCGCTTAATTTCTTCACGTGTGATCAAGCCTTGGCATATTGCTTCAAATACCCTATTTGTATCCTCTAAAATATTTGCCGCCTGATCGCTAGTTGTTCTTGGATGCATATTGTTATGTGCCATTACCGCCTTAACAACATCGGTACCGCCGTTCCAGTCAGCAGTAACAAAGCCATCAAATCCCCACTCTTCACGAAGAATGTTATGTACAAGAGAATAGTTTTGACAGCAATGCACACCGTTTATCTTGTTATAGGCGCTCATAAATGACCAAGGCATCTCGTATCTTGTAACAATTCTGAATGGCTCCAGATAAATTTCTCTTAAAGCACGTTCTGTTACGCGTGTATCGCCTGTCGTTTTACCGTCTTCCTTTTCATTGCCGGCAAAGTGCTTTATACATACGCCAACGCCCTTATCCTGTACCGCTTTTGTTACAATGCTTGCAAACGTTCCGCTTACAAAAGGATCCTCGGAATAATATTCATTATATCTTCCGCCAAGGGGATTACGCTGAAGGTTTACGGAAGGTGCTTCCCATATGCCGTAGCCACGTTCAAGTGCTTCCTTGGCAATGCACTTACCAAAGGCTTCAGCAAGGGTAAGATTCCAAGTTGATGCCATTGCGGTTTCGCTTGGGAAGCAGGTGCCTGTCATTACACCTGACGGGGTGTTATCAAGAATAATGTTTTCAATGCCGTACTTATCTCTTACCGCCTTGATAGTACCTGCACTTTTCGAAAGGTGAAGCACAGAAAAGCTTGAAAGCTCATAATTAGTCATCTGATCAACAAACTGATCCATGGTGATGACACCGTTATATACATCCTTAAGCTTATAATTGGCAACGCCTGTACCGTCCTCTACGCTTGTACCGCCATCTTCCGGTTCGCCGCTATAAGAGAGAAGGAAGGATTCAATATTAGGTCCTTCTGATTTGGTTATTATAAACCTAATATAGTTTGTTCCCTTTTTAAGTTCAATTTCGCCCAGCGCGCAATCGTTCAAAAGATTAAACTTGTACGTATTGGCGGTATCGCCTGTCGCACTCTGATAATCAACAAAATCATTTTTAAGATGCATTTCGTTAATTACAGTATTATACGCTATATTATCCTTTGACGTAGCTACCGAGATATAAGAGTTATCAAAGCAATTGCCATATCTTAATGCAAGTGTGTATTTACCCGCTTTTGCAGTATCTACCTTATACGTCACATACCTGCCCAAAGTATATGACTTATTGCTTATGAAGGTTACTTCCCTTGTACTTGTTATCCAAGATTCCGTATTGTAAATTTTGGGGGAAGCTTTGGTTTGTGTCTGCAATGCAGTATGAAGCTCATAGTAATCCTTTGCAAGATATCTGACAGAATCGGAATCTTCTTCAATAAGAATATGTGCAAAGTTTGGCGAGCTTGTTTTACCGCCTATAAGCTTAATATAGTTTTCGCCCTTATTAAGATGTACGGTAATTGCTTCTGTATCGATAAAAGCAAAGAATTGTGTATTTGTTCCGTTATACATCTTTGACGTATTGGGAAGGTTCAATGATAAGGGAACCTCTGTATAAGTGCCATCAACAGCGCTTGAAACAGCGATTCCAAAGTGGTTATGGCTTGATGTCACTGTTGCAAGACGGAACGAAAGCTTATAATCGCCCTCATGTGGAACTTCTGCCTTATATATTACGTATGCACCGCTATTTGAAAGATGCATAAGATAATTGCCCGAAACACTTGACCAAGTGTTGTTTTCACCAAGCACGTAGCCATTGCGTGCGCCGTAGCTTGCACCGTTAATGGCAACGTAATCATCACTATCAAGGAATATTCTTACACTTTGCGGCGTTAAGGTAAAGCTGTCCACATTGGGTGCGTTTGCAAATGTGATCTTTACATATTGCACGCCTTTTTCAAGGTACACCGCAGAATCTGCCGCGATATCCATATAGTTGTGATATTTATTCACAAACGCGGTGCTGTTATAGCTGTTTGCAAGGGTAAACGTATCGGGAACGTTAGCCTGTGTGACAGGCGTATATTCACTTCCGTCACCTAAAATGCTGAAGCTTACTCTTCCGTTTGACGTGGTGTTATTTGAGGATGCCCTTACAGAAAGATCGTAATAGCCTGCCTCAGTAACGTTTATCCTATACGTTGCATATGCCCCGGCAAGATAGGTATCGCCTAACGTCTCACCTGAATATGCTATCCACGCATTAGTGCTTGGATCGTAAAGCGAACCGCCCGATATTGACTTTTCGCCTGCTTTATTGATTTCATAGAAATTTTCAGCTTGAACGGTAACCGCTTTACCGCCAATTTGAACAAGCTCTTCCTCTTCCTCAACGTATATTTCGCTAAAGGTACCGTTATGTGTTAAGCGCTCAGTAAGCTTTGAGGGACACTGTTCGCTTAACTGTTCAACGACCTCAAGCGCATCGACGTTAATTGTACCTGCAACGGAGGTGTTTCTTACGGAATTACCGAAGTAAACCGTATATACGCCCTTTTCAAGCACGTATGCGGATTTATGACCTGTATAACCGTAATCATCATAGGATGACATATCGTCAACCTTATAGGAAAGAGTAAGAATTTCTGATTCACCGGGTTGAAGAAGCTTGGTCTTATCAAATGCACAAAGCTCCTTACTTGCTTTATCGAGTACCGCATCACCCACGCCCTTCTGCGGTGCACCGAAATAAAGCTGAACAACTTCCTTACCTGCAACGTCACCTGTGTTTGTTACCTTTACATTAACGGTAACGGTTTCACCGTCGTTTACAAAGCCTTCAAGTGAAATATCAAAATCGGTATATGATAAGCCGTAGCCAAAGGGATAAATAACCTTTTCGCTTGCACCGGGAATAGTTTCAAAATAACGGTAACCGACAAATATATCATCGGTATAATCCTGAATATATCTGTTTGCAAGGAAGGTTTCGGTGCTGGGATAATCGTAGATATCCTTTGCCCAGGTGCTTGTTGTTTTACCCGAAGGATTTACCATACCCATAATAGTATCAACAATTCCGTAGCCGCCGTAATATCCACCGTAGCCCGAATAGAGAACTGCATCAACATCAATACCTTCAATGCTTCCCTGTGTCCACGTCATATCGATAGGCGTACCTGTATTAAGTACCACGATAACCTTATCAAATCTACTGCTAACGTTTTTTAACAAGGTTTCTTCAGCAGTTGTAAGCTCCCATTTTGCAGTTGTGTAATCGAAGCATTCGCCACCCCAACGGCGAATAAAAACAATAGCCGTATCAGCAAACTGCGAAGCAAGCTCGTATTCTTCTTCGGTGGGCACGTATTCGGTCACGATTTCTTCCTTGCGGTCGTTTGTATATTTGCCCGTGAATTTGGATTGGTTTTCATAGCTTTGTGCCAATGGCTCATAAATATTTACAATACCTGCTTTTTGAAATTCCCTGAACGCAGTTAAAGGACCAACCATAGTATTACTGCTTGGAGTAATATACGATGAACCCGAACAAAACGGTATATAACCAGGTTGCTCGATCAAGGATCCGACAGCCTGATATTTTAATATCTGTGCATCACCAAACAAAGCAACGTTGCTTTGTACCGCAAGCGGCAAAGCATTATTTTCGTTTTTTAACAAAATAACACTTTCATCACTTATCTGTCTTACTACGTCAAGCGTCGTAAGCTCCCTTTCTGAAACTTGAACCTGTGCGCTTGCATTGATCATCGAAAACGGCATTGAGCATACAAATGCCATAGAAAGCACAAGAACAGATGCAAGCATACATTTTAAATTAAATGTTTTTTTCATCAAAGTGTCCTCCTTGACTCGATTATTCCTTTATGAATATTATAGAATATTTTCTTGCAGTTTTCTATTGATTTTTATGCAAAAAATATGATATAATCATCACAGAGGTGATGTATGTGTACGATAAGCATAATAAAATCATTATTGAACACTTGGATGAATTGAATATGAGTATATTTTTCTATGATACTGAAAAAACATCATATTACTCACCTTTAGATATCCATTCGCACGGTGTTTATGAGCTATACTTTCTGCTTTCGGGTGACGTATCCTTTATGGTCAACGGCAGAATTTATCTTTTGCAATCGGGTGATATTATTCTTTCGCGCCCCAACGAATATCACCACGTAATAAACAAAAGCTCAACCGCATGCAGACGTTTTGTTTTGTTTTTTTCGGGAGACGGTGCTGCACAAATATTTGAAGATGCATTAAAAAACGTGGGAAGTCACATTGTTTTGCCCATTGAAAAAAGAAAGCGTTTTATTACGTTATGCCATTCCCTGCTTGAAAATGATAATCGCCACTTTTCACGTTGGTACAAGGTGCTTGAGCTTTTACACCTTTTAAGCTACGGATCATCCGACAGCATAGAATACGATCGCTCTGTTTTGCCTTCTGACGTTGTTACCGCTATGCAATTTATTGAAAACAATATTTCAAGCAACATTACCGTGTATGCCATAGCCAAAAATGCCAACGTAAGTATTAACACACTGGAAAGGCATTTTAAGGATTTATTAGGTATCTCGCCCAAGGATTTTTTAAAGCGAAAGCGGCTTACACGCGCATGTACACTTCTTTCAGAGGGTAAAAACGTGCAAGAGACCTGCGATATGTGTGGGTTTTCAGATTACTCACATTTTATATCACTATTCAAAAAAGAATACGAAGTAACACCGTTAAAATTTAAAAAACAGAATGAAAATTAAAAACCTCCTTGCGGAGGTTTTATTTTTTAGTTATTCTTCTTTTTAAGCAATTCATTCAATAAATTCTGACGGCGATTTTTAACCTCATCGGTAATGGGTTGAATTTCGCCTGCCTTGGTGAGTGCATTTCTTGTAAGCACAGGACCGAATATCTCATAAATAAGAACTGCAAAAAGGGTTATATTACGGATAAGCGCACCCTCTGCCCCAAGTGCCGCTGCCGCAATGGAACACATCCCAAGTGCAACACCTGCCTGTGGAAGAAGCGTTATTCCAAGATATTTGCATATCTGCGGTTCGCATTTGGTTGCCTTTGCACTTATATATGCACCGTAGTACTTACCTATTGAACGGAATATTATATATACAAGTCCGATAACAACTATTGCCCAATCGGCAAATACGCTAAGCTCAAGCTCGGCACCGCTTACAACAAAGAAAAGCGCAAATATAGGTGACGTCCATTTATCTGCCGCACCCATCAAATCATGCGACAAAGGACATATATTGCAGAACACCGTTCCAAGCATCATGCATACAAGAAGTGATGAAAACTGGAAATGCAATGAGCCAATCCTAAAATTAAGCATTGAAAGCGAAACCGTTATCATAACTATTGCAATTGTAAGATTAAGGCGGTTGGTATTGGAGTTAAA
Organism: Clostridia bacterium; assembly: GCA_045630945.1. Taxonomy (GTDB): domain Bacteria; phylum Bacillota; class Clostridia; order Christensenellales; family QALW01; genus UMGS1322. Next base: position 37,363 of record JAZQTV010000119.1, on the reverse strand, counting down.
CAACTTTTCAAGCTGCGTAAGCAACCAACCCATTGCCGCACCCAATATAAGCGACAAGGTTATTTCCAAAAGGGGATTTACAACGATTGAAATCATATCGGGCGTACCTTCGCCAAGCGTTCTTGCAATACCGAAGGATACGGCAAACACTATAAGACCTACTGCATCGTCAAGCGCAACTATGGGCAAAAGAAGTTTTGTAAGGGGACCCTTTGCCTTATACTGCCTTACAACCATAAGGGTTGCCGCAGGTGCAGTTGCCGTTGCGATTGCACCAAGCGTTATTGCCTGTGCAACGGTGATTTTCCCCCTTAACAGATAGCAGGTACCAATAAGTGCGATATCAACCAACAGTGTTGCAACCAACGCCTGAAATATACCTATTACAAGTGCTTGCTTACCTGTTTTTTTAAGTTCGTCAAGCTTAAACTCGCTTCCGATTGAAAAGGCAATAAATCCTAACGCAACCTCAGAAACCAAAGCCATTCCTTCAAGTGCCTCTACGGTATCAAAACCAACACCGTGAACACCTAATTTGCCAAGGCAATACGGACCTACGAGAATTCCTGCAATAAGATATGCAGTAACCGACGGCAAACGCAACGGTTTAAAGATTCTTGTCATCAAAAGACCGGCCAATAGTGCTATTGAAACACATAAAAGCGTGCTCAAAAAATTCATCTTCTTTCTGTTTTTTTCAGTAAAAAAAGCGGCAAATCACCGCTTTCTTTTTTTAACGAACAAATTATAGCACTAATCCTGTTTTTGTCAACTGTTTCAGAAGCAAATTTTGCCCGGATTTAAAATATTTTTATCATCAAAAACACGCTTGATGCCTTGCATTACTGATATTAAGTTTTCACCGCATTGCTTTTTAAGGTATTCGCGTTTTGCATAGCCTATTCCGTGTTCACCCGAAACAAGACCGCCAAGTTCCTGTGCCTTAAGATACATACGGTCAAAGCACCTTTTAAGAACGCTTTCCCATTCCTTATCATCAAGCTGATCACGGCATACGTATATATGCAGATTGCCATCACCTGCATGACCAAAGCTGGGTATTCTTACCCCCTCTTCCTCAGACAGCGTGTGAGTGAACTTTATAAACTCGTCAACCTTATTACCCGGAACAACAACGTCGCACTCATCCATTTCTGTGGTTGAAGCCTTAATTGCCTCAAGGAATGCCCCTCTTGCCGACCATACCGCCTTTTTACGTTCATCTGTATCAACTATGTAAGCATCCACCGCATTAAGCTCGTTCAAGCAAAGCTCGGCAACAGTTTTCATATCTGTTTCTACCTGTGCATCGGTATTTCCGTCAAAGGTTAAAAGTATGTACGCATCATTCTTGCTATCGGGGAATTTTTTGCCGAGATAGCTTTCCGAAAACAGTATAGTATCCCTTGACATATACTCAATTGCGGTAGGTATTACCTTCGACCTTATAATGCGCGGAACTGCTTCAATAGCCGAACGCATATCCTTAAAGGGCACCAATAAGCTTACCGATACCTTAGGAAGAGGAACAAGCTTTAATACTGCTTCGGTAATAATGCACAACGTGCCTTCAGAACCGATAACAAGATCCTTTAAGCTGTAACCCGAGCTGTTTTTGGCTACCTTTCCGCCCAAGGTCATAATTTCACCGTTGGGCATTACAACGGTAAGCTGCCTTACGTAATCGCGTGTAACGCCGTATTTTACCGCACGCATTCCGCCTGCATTAGTTGATATATTACCACCGATAGTTGCTGATTTTTCGCCGGGATCAGGGGGATACATAAAGTCGTTTTCTTCGCAGAACGCCTGAAGCTCCATAAGCAATACGCCCGGCTGAACCGTTACCGTAAGTGTTTCGGTATCAAGGCACAAAATTTTATTCATCTGTGTTGTTTCAAGCATTATTCCGCCTTCTACCGCAACTGCGGCACCAACAAGACCCGTTCCGCTTCCCCTTACAGTTACGGGAATACTGCGTGCATATGCGTGCTTCATTATCTTTGATACTTCTTCTGTGGAATGAACGCGAATAAGCACCTCGGGCATTTTTTCTATGCCGCCAAGCTCATCGTGTGAATAATCGTGATTGATGTTTTCGCCTGCAAAAACGTTATTCTCACCTGAAATATTTTTTAACAGTTCAATATCCTGCTTCGTCACGGTATTATACATCAGCCTTTGCCTCCTTTATGGATGATATAAGCTTGGGAACTATTTCGTTTACGTCACCCACTATGCCATAATGGGCAACATCAAATATGCTTGCATCCTTATCCGAATTTATTGCAACTATGCAATCAGATGCCTTCATACCTGCAACGAACTGCACCGCACCCGAAATACCAAGGCAGATTATAAACTTTGGCTTTACTGTTCTGCCCGAAAGACCTATCTGATGCTTTGAATCAAAAATATTGCTTTCTGCAAGCGGTCTTGTGCACGCAACCACGCCGCCTAAAAGCTCCGCAAGTTCATATGCATATGTGCGCATAGCTTCACTTTGCGCTCCACGACCTACTGCAACGATAACGTCGGCTTCGGAAATATCTATATCCTTAGGCTTATCAGTCACTTTTAATACCGTGATGCCCGATTTAAGCTTTTGGGGCAAAATATCCATTTTAACTATTTCACCGCGCGCTTCAACCGTTGGCTTCGGTTCATCAAACACCTTATAGCGCACCGTACAGAATTGAGGACGGGTATCTGTTGAAATAATTTCCGCCATAATATTACCGCCAAATGCTGGACGTATCTGTACAAGGTCGGTATTTTCCTTCATTTTAAGCACGGTACAGTCAGCCGTCAAGCCTGCGCGACATCTTGCGGCAATACGGGGTGCAAGCTGTCTGCCAAGATTTGTAGCACCCAAAAGAATACTTGAAGGCTTGATTTTTTCAATAAAGTCCTCAAACACCGCAGTATACGGTTCAATTCTGAAATCCTTTAATTCAGGTGCATCATACACGAACACCTTATCAACGCCGTAATGTAAAAGCTTGTTTACACCCTCGCCTACGTTACCGATAACAAGTGCGTAAACAGGATGCTCCGTCACCTTCTTAAGCTCGTTCGCTTTACCTAAAAGCTCATAAGTAACACGGTGAATATTTTCGTTTTCGTGGTCAACGTACACGCAAATGCCATTCCACTTGCTTTTATCAACGGTGCGCACCTCATCCTCACGGTATTCAATAGCTCCGTCACTTTTTTTAGTACAAAGCTTACACATTTTACATGCAGCAGATATTTCTAATTTGCCGTTTTCGTAGGATATTGCACCAAAGGGACATACCTTGATAAGCTCTTGTGCTTTTGTTTCATCTATACGCTCATTATTAACTACTAAGCTTCCCATTTGACACGCCCCCCTTATATCAATTTTTTGCTTTTTATAAGCTCAAACACCTGTTGCGCCTGTTCTGAAGAATCGCCCTCAAGCATCTTTTTATCCGTATTCTTTTCGGGCGGAAAAATCCTTTGAACCTGTGTTGCCGAGCCTTTTAAGCCGTAATTGTTCTCATTCTGATCCTGAAAATCGTTAAACGATAAAAACTTTATCTGTTCATCCGTAACGCTCTGCTTTACCTTATACGAGGGTAATCTTGGTGAATTTATATCACCGTCAACAGAAATAACACAAGGAAGCGTAACGCTTAACTTAACCGTCTTATTATCAAGTGCCGCAGTTAAAACTGCTTCATTTTCTTTAATTTCATCCACAGAAAGCACGTTTGATACGTTGGGTAAGCCAAGATATTCAGAAACCTCTGCACCTACCTGCGCGGTATCACCGTCGGTGGTCTGCTTACCGCAGATTATAATATCAAAATCCACCGCCTTTTTAATGCCCTGTGACAAAGTATAAGCGGTAGCAAGCACGTCAGCACCGGCAAACTTTCTGTCAGAAAGCACGGTACCGCATTTTGCGCCCATAGCAATAGCCTCAACTATTACAGCTTTAGCCTGCGGAGGACCCATTGTAATAACCTCTACCGTTCCACCGTACCTTTCCGTAAGCAAAAGCGCCTCTTCAATGGCGTAAAGATCGTAGGGATTCATTTTGCTTTGTATTCCGTTTCTTTTTAACACACCTGTTACAGAATCCACTTCAACGTTATTTGAGCCGGGAACCTGCTTGATACATACAAGAATATTCATTTTTTTCATCCTTTTTTCAAAAAATACGCTATAAAAATGATAACATATTCGACTGACAAATGTCAATATGTAGTATGAATTTTATTATTTACCCATTTAACGTAAGCATATATTCCGTTGGCGCAAGCCCTGTTTTTTTCTTGAAGAATTTAGAAAAATACAACGGATCGCTGAAGCCGCACTTAAGGGCTATTTCGGAAACCGAGCGCACCCCGTCTGCCATAAGCTTATATGCATATTTAAGGCGCAATTCGCCAAGATACTCATTAAAGCCTACTCCCATTTTCTTTTTAAAGAAATGTGAAAGGTATTTTTCCGTGTATGAAAAAATATCGGCAACGGTTCGCAGGATGACGTTATTTTCCCTGTAATGTGTGTTCACGTAATCAACCATTACTTCAAAAAGCTGTTCGCTGTTTTTTATTGCATGGAAGCCTATTTCTCTATCAGATATATACGAAAGCGTATGTAACAGAACGCTTTCGGTAAGAATATTTGAATTAACCTGATTAACGCGCACAATAGAGCTTAACCACAGTTCAGCAAGATGTGAAAATCCTTTGAATACTGCGTTTTTAATGCTGATGCCAAGTTCTTCAAGCACCTCTGCCGCGCCCGCACCCATAAAACTTACGTAGATATAGCGGAAATCATCATTGCCCACAATTTCGTACTGCACGCCGGGAAAGAAAAAGAACAACGTTCCCGCATCAAGTTTATAAGCTACATCTGAATATTTTAACATTGCTTCGCCCGAGGTTACAAGGTGAAGATAATATATGGGACGTATAAACGGCTGCTTTAAAGAAGCGAAATCTGCTTCATATACAAAATGCACCGTCTTAATCTCACCTGATGACCTTTTGGGCGGCATAAATCTGCAAATACTGTCCATAACACCATTCCTTTTTTTGATTCACGTCGATTGTATTACAAAAACTATTAAATTGCAAGAAAAAAAATACTTTTTTTCATAAGAAAAAGGGATTTTTCCATTTGCAAAAACAAAAAGAAGTGTTATAGTATTTTCAATAATATCGGGGGAAAAATATTATGCAGATATTTCTTTTTATTGTACTTACGCTTTTATCAAGCAGCGTTCACCTTGTTGAAAGCGTACTTATAAAAAAATATAACCAAAAATACGATAAAGGCGGCTTTATTTTCACCGGTATTGTATCTTTGTTCTCAATGCTGTTCTTTATCATCACCGACAAGGGTGGCTTTGATTTCAGGCTTGAAATGCTGCCTTACGGAATTATTGCAGGTATATTTTACTGTGCAGCATCGTTTCTTACCTTCCTTGCGTTAGGTTGCGGTCCCTTTGCTTTATCAAAGCTTATTTTATCGTATGCCGGGATATTTTCCATATGCTACGGAATTTTCTATCTTAAGGATTCGTTAAGCATTCCTGCTTATATAGGTATTGCACTTATGCTTGTTTCTCTTTTCCTTAACAAGCGCCCGAAAACAGACGATGAGAAGAAAGCTTCGCTTAAATGGCTTATTGCAATAATTCTTTCCGTTGTAGGTAGCGGTATGTACGGCGTGTTTCAAAAATTACAGGCACATAAATTCACTAACGAGATCAATAATGAATTTATGATAGTTGCACTTGGGTTTTCTGCCGTGACACTTTTTATTATCGGCATTATTAAGGACGGCAAGGATCTGCCCTATATATTAAAGCACGGAACGCTTTATTCTTCCGTTGCAGGTATTTCAAACGGCTTGACCAACCTTATTATTCTTACAACAAACCAGATGCTTCAGTTTTCAATTGCATCACCTATACGTTCGGGCGTAGGAATAATTTTTTCGTTTATCGTGTCAAGGCTTCTCTTTAAGGAAAAGTTCCTTCCCCGTCAGATAGTCGGTGTACTTCTTGGTGCAGTAGCGCTTGTGCTTATTAACATTAAATGAGGTGAATGCCGTGAGAAAGCTTGTTAAATTAGGCGTTGTTGGTCTTAAACGCGGAAAAGACGTTACGCTTGAGTTGGCAAACGAAAAAAACGTAACGGTAAAAGCTATTTGTGATAAGGATTCGGATTGCTTAGCGCTTGCCGTTAATGACTTTAACAACGCAGGCTTTAAGGATTTTAAAGCGTATTCTTCATTTGACGAAATGATTGAAAATGCTGATATTGATGCAGTATACGTTGCCACCGATGCAACCTGTCACGTTAAACACGTTATAGATGCATTAGACCACAGAAAACACGTTATAAGCGAGATTCCTGCAATAAATACCGTTGAAGAAGCAAAGCTTCTTAAGGCAGCGGTTTTGCGCCATCCCGAGCTTAAATATATGACAGGTGAAAACTGTTGCTATTGGGCGTTTATTCAAGCTTGGAAGAATATGTACGACGAAGGTAAGCTAGGCAGTGCAATATACGCCGAAAGCGAATATATTCACGGTTCTGACATACGTGAAAAAAACGAACAGGATTTTGATAAAAACCATTGGCGGTATTATAACCCTGCAATAAAATACATTACGCACAACTTAGGACCGCTGCTTTACGTTATGGATGATGAATGCGTAAGCGTTTCCTGTATGCAGCCTGATGAGCTTTATAACCCCTACCGCCCCGATAAAAACGGCATTGCGCTTTTCAAAACAAAAAAGGGTGCGGTTATACGAATACTTATAATATTTGATGCTTTTGCAGGCTTTGATCACAATTTTGCGCTTATCGGAACAAAGGGTACATTGGAGACCGATAAGACGAAATCACTTTACGATGCACATACGTTCGCACGGTTTATGGATATTCCCGATTCATTAAACAATAAAATAGATATCCCCGTAACGTTGCGCTTTCCCGATGAAAAGGACGGTCATCACGGCGGCGCAGACTTAAAGATGATGAAAGCATTTTTTAAGTGTATTATAGAAAATACAAAACCGCCAATAGACGTTGACCTTGGCATAAGGATGACGCTTCCCGGAATAATTGCCGCTGAATCAGCAATGCGCGTCGGTGAGCTTTTAGAAATACCCGAAATATAAAAAAACGGAACTTTTGTTCCGTTTTTTTGTTATAACTGCTTATATAAGTTTACAAGAATGTAATTAAGCTTCCACCTTTTGCCCTTTTCGGTGGAAATATCAAGCTTTATAAGTCCGTCATTTTCATGAACAAGCGGTATCACCTTGTACTGATAGCTTCCCTTTGCAACAACCTCGCCACCACAGGTTCTGCCCTCGTCACAGCTAAGCTTGGTTACACTTTCTTCCTCTTGGTCACCCGAAACAACAAAAAGCTCGTATTGTCCCTTAGGTGCTTCAATTACGAACGATACGCTCTCTTCACCTTCAAGGAAATCCTCTCTTAATAAATCAGGACCGTTGCGCTTAACCGATGAAATATTATGGGCGTTTTCGAAGCCGTATCCTCTTTTTACGGTAAATTCAAGTTCGTTAAATCGGTTGAATCCCATTGTGCCTATGCACATTTTTTCTGCGCAGTATGACTGACGGTGTATTTGCGTAAAATAGTCCTTTTCGTAATCAAATCCGAAATCGAACTTGTACACGTTATGATTTTCAAAACGCATATTGCCAAGATACCATGAGCGCGTGAAGGAATCAAGCGCCTTCTGATAGCCTGAATCGCCATCCTCACCTATTGAGATAGTGCGCTTTGTATACGTAACGTGACGGTCTATCTGAGTATTATCCTGCTCTCTGCTTTCACTGTACGCACCGAATACGTATTCTTTGCCCTGCTTTGTATCAAGTTCGATTATATTATCCGTGCAGTCAGCGATCTTTTTAAGTGAGTACGGTGAAGTAATACGTACTTTGCCACCCTTAAGGCTTTTTATTTTTATAAATTCTATCTCTCCGTTTTTAAGTGAAGCACTTACCTCAACCGCACCGCGTGCAAGCAATTTATCAAAGCGCACGTCGTTCCACATAGGATATTCGTTAAAACGGCTGCTGAATTCACCTTGCGCATGTCCGCGACGTGCAAGGCGTTCATACTCATTATCACCCGTAGGCATAGCAGGGAAAACACGGATAATTCCGTTATCCGACTGCATAAGCATTTCGTTTACTGCAGCAAGAAGCTCACCTGTAAACTCCATCATACAAGGATAATAAAGGGGCTGACGCATAATGAGGCAATAATTCATAAAACGCTCGTTCGCCTCGGCTGAAAGACCGTTTGAACGAAGCATATGGTCAAGACCCATCTCATATAAAAGCCTTAACGCACGCTGTCCGTCACCCATTCTTGCGCATACTGCAGATAGCCAACTTACCTGAAATACGCCTATTTCGCAATTTTCTTCAAGGAAGCGCACGGTATTCATTACAATATCGCGCATTTTTTTATCGCTTCCCATATGTATTTCTCCCGTGGGGAAAATGGGCATAAGCATACTGGGATGCCTTATCCATAAATTAGCGGGCGCATCCTCTGAATCGAGAAAACGCTCGCCGTAATCATCAGTTACCGTGGGATACTTGGGAAGATACGTAAGAAGGTTACGGATATCGCCGAGCATATCGTTTTTATCTTCAAGTATTTCCGCCGCCTTCAAGGTGAATTCAAGCATATATTTTATGCTTGAAACGGTAATAACCGTGTTATGTGCAAGCGGTCCTTGCTCAGGCGAGATATCTGGATATACAACGTATTCGTTACGGCTATTATCAAACTCAAAAAGCTGAAGCGCAAATTTGCACATCTTTAAAAATAACGGATATGCTTCATTTTTAAGGTATTCCTTATCAAGTGAATACTCATACTGCGCCCAAAGATATTGTGCGCACCACGGCCACACGGAAAAATAGAATGCATACGGATAGTCAAGCGCAACACCCTCGAAGTTATGAACATCCTTAGCATATCTTTCAGCAAGAGCGGTATAGCTTAACAAGCCATCGGAAAACACCTTGCCCAGATCAAGACGGTTGCTTGAGAAAACACCTGCAAACGCCGCCTGAATATTAACATCCCAATACCACATACTTCCCCAAAGGTTAGGATGCTTAATATCCCAAAGACCGTTAAGTCCGCACGCCTGATGCTTCATTATGCCGTCCTTACCCGAACAGCAATCCAAAGCATACTGATTCATATAATAAACCTTTTCAAGAAATTTATCGGGAAGCGTTATTGAAGATTTTGAGAAGAATTCATCCCAGTACGCTTTATGTGCTGACTTTAATACGTCAATCTGTGCCGACAGCCTTTCCATTTCAATTAAGCCGTCTGCAACAACGTCATTATAACGCCACGCCGTAAATATTCCTGCAAGAATTTTTACGTTTTCTTCTTTGTTCTCAAAAACGATGCGGTTGTCCTCCAAAGTACCTTCGCATCCGATAAGCTTCACAATACCTGCAAATTCAAACGTCTTTTTGCCAAGCACCTGTTTAACCGTATAGTAAAACGTTACTTTATCTGACTGAACATACGTTACCTCGGGCAAATCACGTGAGCGCTGGGGTGTTATTCCCACAACCATTGAATTAACGTATTTTGCGCCTTCGACCTCAAGAAGCACTGCATCCTCTCTTAATACGCGCACCTCGGTCTTAACCTTATTATCCTTTTCAAAAACCACCTGCGCCCCTTCAATATCAAGGCGCAAGCTTGTTTCCTGATCCTTTTCCTTATCGGAATATTCAAGGCATATTTCCCCCGTCTGTGGATAGCTTCCGTCAAAGCCGCGTACAAAGGTGCTTTTTTTATTCGCCTTGTCTGTGCGGTAATACGTAAAGCTTTCTTTTCCTTGAGGCTGATTTCTATCAGCACGCTCAATAGTCGCCCTGCGGTACGCACCCGGATCATCACAATCAGCCGATGCTTTTAATCTTGCCTCGGGCAATACCGTTTCTGAAACGTTGTAATATATCTCATAATGATTTAATGGCAGACGTAAAATTCCATCCTTGAAATACGCCATCGCACCTAATACGCCATTACCAAGCGGTAATGCGTTTTCCCAATCATTTTCGGTATTCTTGAATAGTACGGAATGCATAAAAAAACCTCCCTAATGCTTCGGTTACCTTAATAGTTTAGCACAAAGGGAGGATTTATTCAACATTTCATTTTTGATTTACGGATTTATTCCATATAAAAACAGAAAATATACATACTTATCACAGTAATCTTTTGCGAATATCTTCGTCCGACTTATTTGAAAGATAGCAGGGCGCTACGTCAAACACAGTCTTACAGCCACACATACCTTCTTTTTGCATTCTTACTGCGGCACGTGCATACGCAACGATTATCGAAGCGGTGAATTCGGGGTTTGAATCAAGAGCTATTTTGTATTCAACAACGTGGGTGTTCTCACCGTTAAGACCCGTCTTGCCTGAACGGATAACGTTTCCACCGTGAGGAATGCCTGCGTGGTCGCGTTGTAATTCTTCCATAGTAATAAAATGAACGGTGGTATTATAGTCAGCAAAATAATTGGGCATTGTAACTATTTCGTTTTCTATTCTTTTAAGATCTGCCCCCTCTTTTGCAACTACAAAGCATTCGCGGGTGTGCTTTTCTCTTGTGGTAAGCGTGGGATTTTCACCGCGGCGCACGCTTTCAAGCGCGCTTTCAACGGGAATGGTGTACTGTCTTGCATCAAGCACGCCTTCGATTCTTCTTATAGCATCCGAATGCCCCTGTGATACACCCTTCCCCCAGAAGGTATAGGTTTCGCCCTCAGGAAGAATGCATTCAGCATACAGACGGTTTAAAGAAAACATACCCGGATCCCAGCCAACAGAAATCATTGCGACGTTGTTACCTGCTTTTGCCGCATCATCAACGTTCTTAAAATGCTCGGGAATTCTTGCGTGGGTATCAAAGCTATCTACAACGTTAAAGCTTTTGGCAAGCTCGGGCGTTTGCACAGGAAGGTCTGTTGCACTTCCGCCGCAAAGAATAAGCACGTCAATATTATCCTTATGCATCATAATCTCATCTATTTTATATGCTTTAACACCTGTTAAGGTATTAAGCTTTTCAGGGTCGCGACGTGAAAATACACCGTAAAGGGACATATCGCTGTTTTGCCTTATAGCGCACTCAACACCCTTACCCAAATTACCATAACCAACGATTGCAACGTTTATCATTAAATTGTTCCTTCTTTCAAAAAATTACGTTATATATTATATACAAAAACTATCTATTAGTCAAAACAGAATTATTCTTCAAATATTATGCCCTGCTTTGAATAAAGCTTTGCCTTGCCAGTTTTAATATAATCCCTTAACATAAACTGATCGTTTATATCATCGGGCACTATCATACCTGCATTTCCCGCCTGCGAGCTAACGTGGAAATCGCTTCCCGCAGTTTTGAAAAGTCCGTTTTCCTCGGCAAGAGCAATCGAATCCTCTAATCTTGAATTAAAATGCGGATGGGGATTATATATTTCGATACCGTGAACGTACTTCATATCAGCAGGTGCATAGCCTTGCTTTACCCTGTACGGATGCGCCTGCACCATTAAAATATCCTTTGCGTTACAGAAATCAAAAACTTCCTTTTGTGTTTTTCTGTAAAGGGGAAAGCTTGAAAGGAAATCTTCTTCAGAAATGCCGAAAAGCAAAAATTCGGGGCGGTTAGGCTCATTTATCAGCTTTAATTCACAACCAAAGAACACCTTAAAGCCTATTTGGTCGCCCGCCTCTTTCGCACGGTGGAATGTTTTAACGTATATTTTTGCCTGTTCAATTGGATCGGCACTAAGCCTTTCTAAATGTGAATGATAGCAATGGTTAGTTAAAACGATTGCGTCCACGCCTGCATCCTTGTGCATTTGCGGTAACAACGGCGCATCGTGATGCGCACACGCACTTACAGGCAATGAATGCGTATGAACGTCAATTCTCATTTTTCTTTACCACCTTTTCAACAAGAACAAACAAAAGATGTAATATTATTCCTGCAATAATCGCAACAACAAGGTCGAATATTACGGTAAACAGGAACGTAAGCATAAGTACGGATATTGCTTTTATTTTCTTTTCCTTGAATATGGCAACAAACTTTCTCCACTCGCTCATATTATACGCAACCATAAACAATATTGCGGCAATAGCGGGCATAGGTATTAATTTGGCAAGGGGCATTAGAAACAAAAGCATCAGTAACAGCATTACTGCATGCACCATTCCCGCAATAGGTGTTCTGCCGTTGTTTTTTGCATTAGCCGAGGTGCGTGCAATAGCACCCGTAGCAGGTATTCCGCCAAAGAATGCTGATGCAATATTTCCTATACCCTGCGCCACAAGCTCGGTATTGGAATTATGCTTTGTATTTATCATCGAATCGGCAACAACGCAGGAAAGAAGTGATTCAACTGCCGCAAGCACTGCTATCGTAACAGCATCAGGCAATACGCTTACTATCTTTTCTACCGTTATTCCGCCTACGTCAGCCATTTGCGGCAAGCCTGCGGGGATATTATAAAGTTCACCAATAGTAAGCACGTTTTCACTTAATACGGGAATAAAATACACCATAAGCGCGCTTACAATTACCGCTATAAGCGACGGTGGAAGTTTCTTTTCAAACTTAGGATATACTATCATTATTAAAAGACATACCGCGCCCACCAAAAGCGCCCACAGAGAAGCAGACGAGGCGTTTAAAACGTTTGCTTCAACCTTTTCAAAGGTTTCTATTGCAACGGTTCCTGCAGGATAGGTTATACCAAGAAAATCCTTAATCTGACCTAAAAGAATCGTTACCGCTATACCGCCGGTAAAGCCGACAGTTATTGAATGAGGCATATATTTTATTAACGAGCCAAGACGAACAATGCCCATTATAACAAGCAATATACCTGCTATGACGGTTGCGATAAACAAGCCATCCATTCCCTTTGAGGCAACTATTCCTGCAACTATGGTTGCAAATGCCGCGGTAGGTCCTGCTATCTGAATTCTGCTTCCGCCAAGAAGCGAAACCACGAAGCCTGCGGCAATTGCGGTATATACACCGCACTGCGGTTCAACACCCGAAGCAAGTGCTAACGCTATTGATAACGGCAACGCAATTATCGAAACGATTATACCCGCAATAATATCATTAAAAAGTTGCTTTAACGTATACTTTTTAAGTGCCGAAAATATTTCAGGCATTAAATAAAACTTTCTCATTTTTATTCTCTTTTCTATAAAGCTATTTAACTAAATAATTATACCACTCATAAAAAAATGTTGTCAAGAAAAAACAGATGCTTACGCATCTGTTTTTTAACGTTTATTATCCAACAAACCCTATACCTTTTTTTGAAGGCTTTTCATTCATCTCAAATTCCTTATCGGTGCTTGCAAGAATGAAATCCTCCTTGGTGAGAATCATTTCGGTATTTTCAGTAAACTGCGTACGCATTGCCGCCTTACCCCAAGTGCGTTCAAATACGTTACGCACAAAACGGGCATTACTGAACTTTTTATCCGCAATAAACTCCTCTTTCAAGTTCATAAAGAACTCTTTTGCCGCTTCTTTAAAACCATCGGCGTATTTAAAGTTCTTATTCACCATAAGCATAAATATTTCAAAAAGCTGTTCTCGGGTATAATTGGGGAATTCAATTATAAAGGGCATACGGCTTTCAAGACCCTTGTTTGCCTCCATCAGCGTTTCCATTTCATCAGGATAGCCTGCCATAATAACGACAAGATCGTTACGGTGATTTTCCATTTCGGAAATAAGCGTATCGATGGCTTCCTTACCAAAGTCATTGCTTAAACGAGCAGTATCCCTATATAACGAATAGGCTTCATCAATGAACAGTACCGAGCCATACGCATCCCTGCACTTTGCCGCTGTTTTGGGTGCTGTTTCACCTACGTACTGACCACAGAAATCCCTGCCGTTATATTCAAAGAAATTGCCGTTACGTAAAATGCCCTGTTCCCTTAATACCTGACCTATTATACGTGCCGCCGTGGTTTTACCTGTACCGGGGTTACCCACGAAGCGCATATGAATACAGGGCGAACCAAGATTTCCGTTATTATTCTGAAGCACCTTTATCTGCGCAACGATTTCCTCAATGCGCTTTTTAATGCTTTCCATACCTATCTTTTCATCAAGAAGCGCAAGACCGCTCTTTTCATTTGAGGTACCGTGTGTAAGCTTCTTTATTTCAGCCGCCTTAATGACAACGTCATCAATTTCCTTTTCGGCATTGTGAAGATGCTTGAGATAAATTATCTCACGAACAACCTTATTTACCGTGTTTATACCGTAAAATCTTCCGTCATTCTTTTCCTCATTGATTCTTTGCCTGAAAACACGCCACGCACCCTTTTCCATTATATAATTGTATCGGGTTATAGTGTTTTGTGCGCATCTTTCAAGTTCATCAATATCAAATGGAGCTATTGCTACGGTACGCACGCAAAGAACGTCTTCAATACTTTCCCTTATGGTTTCAAGCACGTCCTTTTCAACAAAGGGAACACGGAATATTATAATATTCTTCCTTGCATTTCTATCCACAAACTTAAGGAAAGACTTAAAATCAGTGGACTGCACGCTATTAAGCCATTCGCGTATATCAATTGAAATAATTTGCGATTCAGATGCACTGCTCTTGCTTATTAAATGACCTTCAACGCTTTTAAATGGTGTGGGATTTTCCCTTGTTTTTGGCGGAACCACAAACTCATAAATACCCGTAGGCTTTGCAAGTTTAATAACACCAACCTCATCAAGCAACAATGCGAAATGCTTTAAGTAGGTCGTATATCCGTCACCGTCGTTAATCGAAAATACGTATGCCTGTCTTGTGAGTGCTTCAACCGAGTTATGTTTTATAAGTCCCGGTGCAACCGCAGTTATTTCCTCAGCAAGCTGTTTAAACTCCCATGCGCCAACAAGCCTGTGAATCAGACTCATCGTAGCATTACGAACAACCTGCTCAACGTATTCTTCTACCAATATCTTTGCAATATCACCATCAGGAAGTATCATATATTCAAACATTACAAACTCGTTTACCCAGTTTCTTACGTCCTTTTCCTGCGTAAACTCATCGGTGATAATGAAGAATATATTTGAAGCGCCCTCGCCCAGTATCCTTACGTTATTTTTCTTTGAAAGATACTCCGCAAATGCTTCAACAGGAGTTTTTTCATCGCCCTGACGCGTTATAATCCAATTTTCGTTAAAGTCTACCGTTACTTTTTTCAAGGTATCCCCCCCTATGATCAATCTTCACTTTTAATTACTTTATCAATCAAGCCGTATTCAACTGCTTCTTCTGCAAACATCCAGTTATTACGGTCAGTATCCCTTTGAATTTCTTCTATGGTGCGATTGGTATTTTTTGCAAGAATCTTATCAAGACGTTCCTTCACGCGTCTTAAATGTGAAGCCTCAATAGCAACGTCCGTTGCCTGTCCGCTTGCACCGCCAAGCACCTGATGTATCATTATCTGGCTGTTTTCAAGCGCATAACGCTTTCCTTTTGTGCCTGAAGAAAGTAAAAATGCACCCATACTTGCAGCGGTACCTACGCAAACCGTAGCAACGTCACACTTAAGCTTACGGATGGTATCGTAAATACCAAAGCCTGCTGAAACTGAGCCGCCCCCTGAATTTATGTAAAGACAGATATCCTTTTCGGGATCAACCGATTCAAGATATAAAAGCTGCGCTATTATTGACGCTGCAAGATCATCATTAACCTGATTGAACAAAAGCACTATTCTGTCCTTTAAAAGTCTTGAATAAAGATCGTAGCCTTTTTCGGAATTTCCTTCTCTTTCATAAAACGACGGATTAAATATCATTTTTCTCTCTCCTTTTATTTACCGTTTAATTCTGTGTTTTCTTTTAATTTTATATAGAATTCGTAAGGCACCCTTAAATCGCCTTTGCCTGTACCCATTTTTATCATTGGCTTGTTTTCGCCGTGAAAATCGCTTCCCCCGCTTTTTAACAATCCGTATTTTTCGCAAAGCTCATTTGCAATATTCGTTTTATCTTCATCGTAAAGCGAATAGTTTGTTTCAAGTCCCTTAAGCCCGTACGGCTTCATTTCTTTAATAAACGCCTCAAGCTTATTTTTATCAAGACTTTCAAGGGGATGGGCAATTACGGGAAGTGCACCTGCTGATACAAGCGCCGTTATAGCTTCCTCCGCTTTAATCTGCTTACCCCGATCGTAAAAGCCGTTGCCTTCCTTTAACAAACCTTCAAACGCTTCATCAATAGAGTTAACGTAGTTGTGTTTAAGAAGCACGCGTGCAAAATGCACCCTGTTTATATAGCTTCCGCCCTCATTTTCAACCTCGGAATAATCAAACTTATAGCCTGCGCTGTTAAGACGTGACCAGAGCTGAAGGTTGTTTTCATTCTTTTTATTTTCAATGTTCTCAAAAAAGCTTTTAAGACTTTTAATATCCTTTATAAACAGGCCTACTATATGCACCTCGTCACCTTGAAAGGTTGCGGTAACCTCTACCCCCGCAACAGCTTCAACCTCGGTGTTTTTTGCGGCATTCAAGAATTCTTCAATGCCGTCTACCGTATTGTGATCGCTTAAAGCTACTGCGCCCAAGCCTAACTCTTTTGCCAAATCAACAACCTGCGTAGGTGTAAGCCTGCCGTCAGATGCATTTGAATGAGTGTGAAGATCACAAAAATCACGCATATCGTTTCGCATAAATATTTTCCTTAATCGTCATCCTTCTGTTGTTCCTTGAGGGGTAATTCGTCAAATGGAACAAGGCAATGATGCAGTTTTGCAAGATCGTTGCGACTGCTTTTTTCAATTGAACCGCTATATACAAAGCCTTCTGAACGCATATATGCATTCCAACGGCGATGCTCAAGCATTCTTATTGCAATACGGTCAGCTTCATCACGGTCTTCAGGCTTAAGCGTAATTCCCTTAATACCGCAATCCCTTTTAAGCTTACGGTGTATTGCCGAAGCAATTGAGGATTTATAGTTATAATCGAACTGCCAGAATGAGCTTTCGCTTCCCCACATCATATGGCGGTTAAGCGCCTCCGTTTCAACGTCAGAATCGATAATCACTTCTTCGGAATACGAAGTCTTCATATCACCGATGAAGTCAATCTTATATTCCTGACCTGCATTATTCTTAATATTCTTTAATGCTTCCTTTTTATCGGTATTATACACGACCGCCTGTATCTTTGTATCGTAGCCAAGACGCTCAAACAACGCACGAAGTTTTATTGCAACTGCAATATTCTTTTCATCCTCACCTAAAGCAATAAACGCATAGGTGGTGCGCGGAAGCTTTTCTATAATGCCGTTAAATTCATAAGAATCAACGTTTACGTCAGGATTGATGTTTACCGTATAGCTTGTTTCCTGCGGCTGAAGATTTTTACCGCTGAATTTAACAAGTTCGGGACACATTGCGTTAAATTCTTCCTTAATCGTGCTGCTTTTGTCAAACGAATTTATCGTTACCTCGTAACCCGTCATCTGACATACCCAGGTAAGCGCTTTTGTCATTTCCACACCGTGCTTGCCTAAACCGATAACGATAGCATTTATCTTTTTAACGCCGTCTTCCTCATATGCGCTGTCAAATATCATTTCGTGACCCTTTTCGTAGATGTTACGGAAGATAAGTGAGCGTACCTCATTGATACGACGGACCTTGATTTCAATTTCTTTTTTCTTTACGTCTTCATTTTTCTTTTCATCATTGAAAGCATTGGTAAGAAGTATTTCTGCTTCAACGTTTGTGGCAAGAACGTAAAGATTGGTTTCTTTTCTGTACTTGTATTTTTCTATTATTCTTAATGCCTGAGAAATGTTTTCAGACTGATTTTCTGCAATGGTGAAAAAGTGCATGGGCTTTTTATAGCCGTGGAACTTGTAGTTTACCGCAAGAATATCCTTTTTGAAGCATATTGCGCCAAGCTCCTTTGCCCTTTCAACAGTTTCAAAGCTCTGCTCCTCTTCCCTTTCAAACACGTCGTTAAACACCAATAAGCGTCTGCGTGCTATAAGGAATTCAAGTATCATTGCACCCTTGCTTTTATCTTTTTCTTCTTTTAATCTTTTGATAAGCCTTGTTATGCTTTTTTGTTCCTTATCGTGCTTTGTAATGCTTTCAGCCAATGCAAGTGATTTTTCATTAAGCTCGGAGAAAATATATACCTCGGATAAGAATCCCTTTGCATAACGAAGATGCGCTGTAAGGTTTTTAAAGAATGAAAGCACGAAGCTGAATGTAAGCACCGGTGCAAGCACGAATAAAAATGAGAACATCACCGAATATGCTTTAAACATTCCGTAGCTTTCAAGCCCTGATATATGGTCGGTTACAAACTGAAATTCACCGTCAACTACAAAAAGTCGTATTACGTTATGAATAGAGATTGTTATGGTTTCCCATACGCCACACTGTGATTCCTCAAAATAATGCTGATATATGGGAAGAAACAGAGCCATTGACGATAAAACAACACCCGCGAACAGTATTTTTGACGGTGTGAGCAGTCTGCCGCTTTTATAAGGCATCTTCAAATAAGCAAATGCCAATAAAAACGAGCCTGCCAATAAACATACGGAAATAACTAAATATTGCATCCACGGGTCCATAAAAAATCTCCTTACATACTTTGGTTTCCCATATCCCGTAATCCCCGATAGCACTAAACTATCGGGGACAGGTTATGGATATTGTTGTTTTTAAAGCCTTTTCATCGTGAAGGAAAGAATAAGTCTTTCATCACGTGTTGAATACCGATAGCTTGAATCAAGCTTAACACCTGTTTTCAGACCTGCAAAACGTATTGCATCCCTGAATTTAGAATTATCAACAAGTTCTTTTTTGGCTTCCCTGTAAGCCTTATCGGTTGCGAACTTAAGGGAAACGTCCATCTTTGAATTCTTAACGTACTCGGTTACGATTTTCTTAACCTTGTTATCGTCATAGCTTTCAAGGAACAAGCCGTGTCTTCTGTGATAATTGCACTTGGTTGCAGTACACTTGGGAAGTGCAATGCTTCCGTCGGGTGTATGTGAATCAAGCTTAAGTGCTTCTTCATCAGTAATAAGGAAGCAATCATAGCTGATTGTATCCTGTGACTGATCCTTCTTTGTGTTTGAGCCGTCACCCCAGGTAACGTCCATATGATAGTAATCGCCTTCAAGCTTTACGATATTCCATGCGTGCGTATCGCTTGTTACGTAAAGACATTCGATGCCCATACGGTTAAGCAGATACTGCATAGCTTTTGCATAGCCTGCGCATACAGCCTTCTTATCTACGAACACGCCGTATATTGAGCGAAGATCATCCGGTACGCTTGCACTTGTATCAGCGTTCTTCTGACGCTCAAGACCTATTGTATCATAATCAACAAGCTTGATTATGCTTTCATAAATACGAAGCACCGCCTCATAATCGCTCATATTTTGATTTACCGTTGATATGAATGAGCCGACAGCAGTATCTATCATACTCTGACGCTTTGCCTTCTCTTCCTCACTCATACAGTAGGTAAGCTCAATTCTGCTAACTATGTTTGTAGCGGTATCGAAGTAATACGTTCCACCGTGCCTGAACCAGAACAGCTCGGGATGATCCTTATGAATATAATCGGATATCCTTTGTGCCTGCTCATTTGTAACGTTGACGGAAGGGGTAATTTCGCACGTAAACGAATTTATTGCATTTAACATTTCGCTATAAAGCGTTTTTTCATCATTATTAAGCTGATTATATGCATATTTGTTTACGTTTGAAGGATCTCTGTCAATAGTACCGTTAAGCGGTGTCTGCGGTATTACGGGAGTAGGTGTACCGCCACCCTCCCCTTCCACGTCACCGGGATTGATGCCGTTTGTGGGAAGGTTTACGGTAAATTCACCGCAGAATTCAGGGTCAAGGGGTGTTTCAACGTTCATAAACGGTGTAGCCTTGGTAATTACAGTACCTAACGAGAAGGGATAATTTGCACGGTAACGAAGGAATCCGTGTCCATACTCATCATCACGGTAAGAAGTAATTATTTCCTCACGCTTTGCCCTTGCAGGCTCGTTTATAAGATATGCGTACTGTATTTCTACCCATTTTGCCATACCCTCGTAAATTTCAAGGCGCATATCTTTTCCGTACTTTTTACGTATTGCCTTGTCATTCCAGTTAAGGTACTGCCAGATATGAGTCAGCTCGTGCGCCATTGTAAGCATTGAAGCCATTCTTGGCGAGCCATTTTCAACGTACAGCGAATAACCATCGTCATCGCGTATTGCTACACCCAATATTCTGCCATCGCTGTTGGGTGTAGGCAGGAAGGTTTGACCTAAACGCTTATGAAGCGTTTTGGAGTTAACCATTTCTACCTTGATACCTGCATTGATTCTGATGCCGAAGAACGCTTCCATATTACGTTTAACGTCTTCGAAAATCTTCTGGAACTCTTCACCCGTCTTAATTGCAGTCTTTCCGCAACTGAGACATCTGTCACGACCGTCAGCAAGTGTTTCATATTCAACACCGTAAATCTCACAGCCGCAGAAATCGCAGTATCTCGCATCAGGCTTACCGGGTTTAAACGTAGCTTCAACGTATGCAGCTATATTTTTGCCCTCTCTTGCCTTTTTAAGCGGATTGTTTTCCATACCCAATGCAGAAAGATATTCAAGCGCACCTGTAAGCTCAATAAACGCATCCTCGTGCTCTTTACCAAAGAGCATATAATAGCGCTCATGGTAAGGCTTTTTGCCTGCGATAAGACCTGTGCTTTCCAAGGTAGCCTCCTGCGAATCATCGTTTAAAGGTGCTTCAGCGGTTTCTGTTTCATCCTTTGTCACACCTTCGCCGCCTTCCGTATTATCGGTTTCGGTCTCATTCTCTTCACCTGTTACGGTATCGTCTTCGGGAATGAAAATCTCTTCTTCAACAGGCTGCTCGGTCTTCTTTTTACGCTTTAACCAACCGAAAATGCCTTTCTTTTCAGTTTTTTCTGTCTTTTCGGGTGTTACGTTCTCATCCTCGGGGATGATTTCTTCCTCAGGAGTAATTTCAGGAATTATTTCCTCTTCAGGCTTTTCTTCCTTCTTTTTCTTCTTTTTAAACCAGCCGCCCTTTTCCTTTTTCTTTTCGGGCTTTTTCTTGGTTTCTTCCTTTGTTTCCTCAGGTGTAACCGTTTCCTCGGGAGTGATTGTTTCCTCAGGGGTAATTGTATCAGTAGGAATTATTTCTTCCTCAATAGGCTCTTCCTCGTTTTCGCCCTTCTTCTTTTTGGGCTTTTTCTTGAACCAGCCCTTGATTGTTTCAAACACCTTTTTAATTCCGCGTCCGATTGCACCAAAGAAGCCTTTTTTCTTCTTTTTACCGCCTTCCTCCTCCGGATCGATAAATACTATGGGCGGTTGAGGATCGGGCGGAGGCGCAAGGCTTTCTTCAAGCTTTGCGGTATGCCAATCAAGATAATCGTGAACGATATTAAATATTCTTTCAAGATTTCTTTCAACTGCCACGGTAAAACCAAGGTCAAGCTGGCTATCCTCAATAATGTAGATAGCGTTCTTGCTAACCTCGTATCCGTTACCGCTTATTGAATACGTAAGCGGTCTGTCACCATCAGCTTCAATAAACGAATCGTCGGTAAGAGCGCATATAAATGCTTGGTTTTCAGCAAATATGGTTCTGAATACCTCATTGAAAAGCACGGCTATTGTATAGCGTATATTATCGTTAAGCTTACCATCAAGCTCAGGCAGCTCAATACGAATAATTTCCTTATTCTTATATATACGCTCGGGAATACCGTTCTTTTCGCCCTCAAAAATAACCTTCTTTGCACCGTTAAAGTCATTATAGCGGTTCATTCGCCAATAGCCGTCGGTTTTAACCGTGATATCGGCAAACTCTTTTACCACCTTCATACCTGAAACGTTCTGCTGTGAGCCTATCTTTTCGGATTCACGCACACCGTTGATAACGTAGGAACGTATCTGTCTGTACGAAGGACGGCCGTTAATATGATCAGATGCACGGCGTACAAGCACGCGACCGTCTGCAGTAAGATACTGCATCTGATAGTATTTTCCGCCAAAGGTAAAGAACTGTCCGGGCAGGAAGCGCTGATATACGTGGCCCATAAGCTCGGCACCAAGATAACAATTTTCACCGTTTTCGTCCTCGGAAATATATCCTGCAGAACGAAGTTCTTTTACGCAAAGCTTAATAAACTTATCGTCTTTAACGGAATACGTGGTTTCCATTTTTCCGCTTTTAAGACTGAAGTTTTCGCTTATTTTGATTATTTTATTCGACCATTCACTGTCACCGTATTTAATGGATTGGCTGAAGGTAGCATCTACTGCATCTTCATAATCCGCAGGAAGCTGTGAAATACTTAAAACATCAGCATAGCACTTATAAAGTTCATACCACAGCTGCTTTTTAAGATCGTATACCTTGATACCTATCAAGGAAAGTTCCTTAATTAAAACGCTTTCAAGAACGGGATAAGTACTCATCATAAGTGCAAGGCGCAATATAGTGTTACGGTTGCTTCTTGTATAATCGGCAACTATACAGGGTATTGCCTTTGCATCAGCCTCAAAAATTGAAGCGTTATCAGACATATATTCTTTTAAAAGATATTCTGAAGAAATAATGTTGATAAAGCCCTGTTCAGTAGTTCTTGTTGAGAAATCACGAAGAATCTCAAACATATTATTAGCTTCGTCTTCAACGGTAAAGTAACCGTTTTTCTCCACCTGTGCACTCCAGAAGTTTGCGGTAGGCACAAAATGCTCATCCATCGCTTCTTGCGTGGTAGAAATGCCTGCATACTTGGTAAGATCGTAATAATACTGTCTGTCGATCCAACGCATATCAACTACAGGAAATGCTTCGCCGCCATACCACTTTGTTTTGGAAACCTGATTTTTAAGTGCGGCAAAGGATAATTCGGTACCCATACCAAGATATCTTGAAATATTGGGTAGTAATCTGTGATGCAGGTAA
Organism: Clostridia bacterium; assembly: GCA_045630945.1. Classification (GTDB taxonomy): domain Bacteria; phylum Bacillota; class Clostridia; order Christensenellales; family QALW01; genus UMGS1322. Next base: position 14,227 of record JAZQTV010000119.1, on the reverse strand, counting down.
TCCTCGTCAGCCTCCCAGCACATATACGATGACGTACCAAGATGCTTTGAGGTTGCAGAAACCTCGGTAATATTAGTCATAAGTGCGTGCGACATAGCATCAACAAGACCGTCACAGTTCTTATCGCACATACAGAATACTATTTCCTTATCCTCGTCCGACCTGCACTTTTTAACAAGCAGGTTAAGACCTATCTGTGCGGTAGAAAGAAGCTTTGAAGGCTCAATTATAACAATGAAGCCAACTTCCTCAAGGAATTCGGAATTCTTATTCTGAAGCTCAATATTAAGCACGTCTGACCTTGTGATAATACCGATATCAAGATCCTGCTCTTCTTCAGAAAGCACGCCTATATTCCACATAAAAGGAATATTTGTAACTGCCGCAATTCCGTTTTCAACCCAAGCGGTAATGTCATCCTCAATGGCGTGTCTGCCAAGCACAACAAGCACCTTTTGATGACTTAAAAGCGTTCTGTTCATGGGATAAAACGCATACGGGATAAGGTCGTTATAGAACGGATTGTTAAAAAGCACGCTTTTGCCGTTAAGCATATTAAGCGACGAATACAAATAATTGTGGTCAATCTTAAAGCCTGCTTTATTAATAGCGTTCATATAGGTTGCAAACGAATCAACCTTGGGATCTTCGCTTTTTTCAAGCTCCCGAATAACCTCTTCAGTAGTAACGTCATAGGAAAGCGCATTGTTTATGCTTGTATTTTCAGCAAGCAGCTTGTCGCCGAAAATGGAGCGCATAAACTTTCTTAACATCGAATAGTTTACTACCTTATATGCTTCTTCGTCCTCGCCAAGCACGTGGCCTGCATATTCACGCTTTGTATTTCCGTCAAGATAAAAGAACAGTTCGCCTACCATAATTATACCAAACGCAGGATAGAATATGGATACCAACCATTCGCCTGAATAAAGGAAACGGCTTAAGAGCATAAGAATTGAGGATATTGTCAGTGCGCTGTAATAGAATACCATCAAAAGTCCGCGCACCTGAACGAATTTTTCCCTTAAGCAATATGCATTGCGCTCGGAGAAATATTCATAGAACACGTCGGCTATTTTGGTATGAAGGAATCCATCAGCCTTAACCAATGCCGACATAAGCTTTGTGCATATACGCTTTACGCACAAATACATAAGCATTATAACGGCATTTGAAATAAAGAAGATCCAATAGCCAAGGTTAAGCTTTGATATAAGATTTTCAATAAAGCCTGCAACGCCGTCAATTACCTTGCTTACAACGTCGGGCAACCACGAAATCGAAGCAAGCGTTTCAAATGCCTTGGGAATACTGTTTAAAAGGTTAAGCAATGCATCATTTATCTTATCTATGAACGACATTGCTATAATAAGATAAATAAGTGCAACAACGGGCATAAGGAACTGTTTGCTACGTTCTGTTTTTGCAAGATTTAAATTGTTGTTTAAAACACAAAGTATAATGAAGGGAAGAATTGCCAGAAGCATTTTAAATATGCTTAAAACTGTATTAATCATATAACTCCTCCCTTGTAAGTGTTACTTTCTGAACGTAATCAATGGGCACCTCAACGTTATTGCCTTTAATAAGGAATTCAATGCCCTTAATTTGCTCGGAATACGGCATATCATAAACGTAGTTACGCATCATGGTGAAATCGTAGCTGTAAGGCTCGGTTTCATCATAATACTTATAATCCTCGATATCGTAGCAAGAAAACATTTCCCTTATCTGCGCAATCTTAATATCAATATCTCGAATATGCTTTTTGATTGTATTAAGCTTCTTGTCCTCATTCTTTTTATAGCAGTTGAAGACGGAGAATTCGCGCATTACGTTGCATGCGTGACCCAGATAAGTTGAATACGACTTCATTGAATCGTCAATGCCGTTTAAAATACCTGTCATTTCATAATTGAAATGCATCATTCTGTCCTTGAGACGTTTTTTCATAACGAACAGGTACACAAGACCGCAAAGCGCAAACACACCAAGGCTTACACCTACAATAACAAGTGTGGCAACAAGCGTTTTTGCATCTGAAATATTTTTAAATATAAGGTTTAAAAAGCCTATAAGATATGCCGCGATTGCTATGCCGCCCACAATAAGCGCGGTGTTTCGCGTCATACGCTGTGATATCTTCTTTTTAACCTCTTTATCCGCATCATCAAGCATTTTTGTAAAGTTTGAAGTATCGAACAGATTTTTAGTGGTAGTTTCAATCATCTTCTGTTCTTCTTCATAAAGCTTATAGCGGATATCCTCGCGTTGAAATTCATCAAGCTTCCATATACGCTCATCATCAATAGTATCCTTATCGCGAAAATCGGTTTGCACCGCCACCTTAACTGCGCGGCGAGGCTCCCTTAAATAGCGCAGGAATTTTTTATTGATTTCAACAACCTGATTCGACCAGGAGCACATTTCATCCTTCGGACAATCCTTTGCAAGACCTAAGCCGTGATAATCTACCATAAACTCGTTTTTACTGTACATCGATCTTATGATTACGGGTATCTTGACGTTGGATTCAAATATCTCGACTGCATCCTCCTGCGAGATATTTTTCTTTTCCCTGAAATCGCGCTGTCTGCTGAAAAGGTTTAAAAGCAGCATTTTGGTCTTTTTAAGCTTTGCAAGATATTTTGCAAAAAGATCCTTAACCGCCGTTTTATCCATTACTGCATCACTTTTATAAACACAGTTGGCTCTTACTACGCCTTCGGGCAATTCTTCATCGGCAAATATCGCTACGGTCGAAATAAACGCAAGATAATCATCGTGATTGCGGATATCGTTTTCATACTTAACGTCGCAGAACACGAAGCGCATTCTTTCGGAATACATATTATCATCGCAGAAGTTACTGTATTCAAGCTCTTCCTTGCGCATTGTTGACGTTTTGAATATATCGCCTGCACGCGCCGCATCACGTTCACCGAGAACGATAATACTTTCAGGTCTTCTTTCAACCATTGCACCCATCTTAAAGAAGCCGCTTAAAACCTTGTATTTGCTTATCTCGGCATAATAATGCTCAAGCTCAGTAACAAGGATATTTTCTTCCATAAGCGTGGTGTAATATTCAATACCCACGTTGTCATCGGGTTCTTTAAGTGATTCGGGCCAAATAGAAGGATATTCCGGCTGAAGATTGGTAGGAATACCTGTAAGCCATACGCCAAGCCTTGTTAAAGGATTGTTTACGGCGTTGATATAGTTATCGGTCTTCTTTTCACGGTATTCCTTTATGCGCCTTGCGCCCTCTTCGATTTTTTGCTTAACGTCATCAGGCAGGGCAATACTGCCGTCGTTAAGAACTGCCTTTATTTCATCAATGCTTTCAAAGATATTAAGCTCGTCAAAATCGGGAAGCACACCAAGTGCACCAACAACGTCAAAAGGATTGCGCTTGTTTATAAACTCTCTTCCGAAGGTTTCACCGTCCTGAACAACTATTGCACGCCATTTACCCTTGCCTACTATAAGCTCATCAATGTTGGGCAAGGCGTCTTCAAAGCGCGTTGCATCAGGATCCCACACGCAGATACAGCAATCGGGGTTATTTGAAATCAATTCCAAAATGTAAGCGTAGTTATTCTTTATGCTTTGCATTAACTTTTTTGAACAAATAACTACTGTAAACAAATTTTTCACCTCCGTGCTCCCCACTCCCCCTTTTTTAAGGGGGAACAGGAATCATCTTTTACGTGTTTAGTCTATATTATACGAATAATGCATCCTTTTCGGTCTGGTCAATCAACGCAAAATCATCACTGCCTGAAACGTCAAGATCATCAAGCTTTTCAAGCACCTTTTTACGAATAAGCTTAATAGCTGTATCGTTGCTTAAGATTTCTTCAGGCTTATTTTCCTCAGTGAACTTGTTCTTACCCATAAATACTGCAGGACAAGTACAGAAGTTCGTGTACATAAGGTTATAATGCTCAACAATAGCGCCTGCAACCAAAGGTGCGAAGTCGTCAGTATTAACGAACGTACCGATTTCTCTTTCAAGAATTTCAAATATTGCATCAACCATTACGCCGATTTCCGATTCATCCTTACGAGGAAGTGAATTCCAGTAAAGAATGGGAAGCTCGAACAATGATACAGGCTTATCCTTAAGTAATTCTTCTGCATCCATACGGCGTTCCTTTGAATCGATAAGCATCTTTCTTTCGATACGCTTAAGATACTTTGCAAATGTTGTATCCTCGTAAATAGTGCTGCTTTCGTATTCCTTTTTACGCTTATTGTCAACGGTTTCGTGAATAGAATGAACTGCATAGCGATCAAAGTACAAGGAATCAAGAACCTCAAACAAGCGGTCACACTTGGTGTGGTTGGAAACGATGAACTTTCTTGAACCGTTTCTGCCGTCAACGTACTCGTAAACAAGCTTTTCCTTGTCGTACTTGGATGTCATTCTCTTTTCAATGATCTGGAAGATGAAGCCATAGATCATTGCCTTATGGATACGCTTCATAAGTGTGCGCTGATATACCATGGGATCAAGCTCGGGAAGAACTGTGATTGAGTTCCAACGCTTATCGATATGGGGTGTGATTACAGGGTTAAGACGGTTATCGGGACCAATCTTACGCATATAATCCTGATATGCACTGAAGTACGTACCAACCATACCGGGATTTGAGCATTCACCGGGTGCATCGATGCAGTTACCTATCTGTGCAGGATCAGCCTGGGGTGCGCAAAGCTTCTGAAGCTGAATAGGTGTAATATTGTAAAGTGAACGGTAGAAGCGAAGCTCATACTTAGATACTGTATCGGAAGCATAGTCATCCTTAAAGTACTCTGCATCCATCTTCATACCTTCGCCATTTTCCATAAACTTGTTAAATGCCATAGCATTAACGGCACGCTCTTCTTCGAAATCCTTACGGATGATGGAAGGACATGCAAGCTCCTGACCCTTTTTGATAATGCTTACAAGATGTGCATTCTTCTTTGTAGAATCACCTGCATCCTCTTTGTATTCTTCCTTAAGTATCTCGTTGGGTGTTTCAGCAGCCATGCAAAGATATTTAACCTTATGTTCAAGACCTGCCGCCCTTACAACGTCCATATCAAGATCGCCTACGGATTCAACCATTTCCTTGAACTGACCGATCATTACTGAATCGAAGATATCCTCTTCCTTTTCATCAGAGAAAGCGTTGTTAGCAATAATGCTTGCCTTCTGTGCGTTGAACTTGATGCCGTTATAGATTCCTGAATAAAGCTTCCATTCGTGCTGACCGCCTGCTGCGGGCATTGTCTGTTCTGAAGCAAGCATCTTAAGGTGTGCGGGATTTGAGAACAAGCAGTATTCACAGTCACCGTTCTCAAACGCGATATCGGATATTATGCCCTTCTTTCTCTTTGCAAGACCAAGCACCTTTCTTTCAAACTTATCGTAGAACTCCTCAAACTTAGCAATAAGGCGTGCTACGTAGGTCTTCATTTCTGTACATGCAATGTAAAGAACGTAATCACCGCAGAACTTATCAATAATACCTGCAAGCTCGTTAATCTTCTTGTTGCAATCATCACGATTGCTCTCAGTACCTGCTTCGTCGCAAGAGTTTGCCATTTCCTTAAGGTTATGCTCCTTACCATTACCAAGAACCTGGAAGCCACTGATATCCCTTGTATTGCCATCCTTTTTACCGTTCATTACGTTATCAATGCCGGATTCATATGCAGCGTAGCTGGGCTCCTTTTCAGTAAGCTCATTAAGCCTTGACTGAAGCCTGTAAAGCATATAGCGCATTGCATTGGGATGAAGTGCTTTACCGTCAAGCGACATAAAATCCTCAAACATATAAGCTTCAGGTGCCTTATCTGTCATCTTGCTATTGCCGTTGAATAGACCTTCAACAAATGCACTTACAATCTTCTTCATCTTTGCAGGATCTACGATTTCCTGTGCACTGCTTACGCCCTTATATCTGCTTGCAAAACCTTCCTTTTGTGCAAGAGTCTTTCTGCATCTGTTAAAGCGATCCATCATTTCCTCATAAGGCTTCTCGTAAATTGAACGTGCCTGATTGGAAACTTCCTTAATATAGTGCTCAACTGCAAAGCAGCTGGGTGTACCGAGAAGCCTTCTGCTGCTTGCTTCTGCATCACGGTATTTTTCATTCTTACGGTCGATATAGATTTCTCTTAACTTCTTTGAAAGATCATCCGTGCCGCCTTCAATGCTTCTTACGTAGATATCAGCGCGATCAGGCTGTTCCTTACCTGAAGGATTGTTGTTGTATTCCTTAATATCTTCAAAATACTTTTTATCGTAAACAAGCCAACCGCCTGCAACAATTGCTTTAGAATCAGCTTCGCTTATCTGATCGCTTGTAAAGCCGATAAGCTGCTTTTCCATCCATTCGTATGCAATGTAATCACGAATCTGCTCATAGGGATACTTAACAACCGAAGCACCTGCGCCGCCAAAACGGTTACGTGAAAGCTTTTTATCATCAAGGAATTCCTTATGAATATTATCTTCCTTACTTGCTGCCTTTGCACTCATGGGACCGATAAACAATTCATAGATACTGTGTGCCGCATAATCCTGATACTGACCGAGATTTGACATATTACATACGTTACCGTCGGTACGGTCGAACAGGAAGCAGAAATCAAAGGGTGAGCAGGTAAGCTTATCTACACCGCCTTCAGCATTGGGAACCTCAACACTAAGGTTAAGATATCTGCGAAGCTCAGGAATAGCTTCAAAGAAGGGACGCATCATAAATGCGTTGATTTCCTTAATGGTTGCATAGCCGTTACGCTGAAGTGAAAGTCTTTCGCTTGTTGAAGGACCAAAGGTATCCATTACGCCGGGCATTATCATAAAGCCACGGATGATAGCTGATGAATCGGGATAGTTTTCTGCAATGTAGTTACGGATAAGCATTGCAACGATCATTGCAATACCTGAGCCTGTACCACCTGCAACAGTTGAAGCAACTGCAACCTTAATAGTCTGCTTTTTATCGCCGCCATCCTTATCGTAAAGATCGTCAATAGCACGATAAAGCTTATTGATTTCACCTGTGCGGATAGTTGCGTTAAGTGCAAGCCTTGAAATTGAACGTACCTGACCTGCGCCCTCGGAAACGGTTTTGCTGTTGATAATCATATTGTTGGGGAACCATTCTTCACGTGCATCAGCATCCTGAATGAGATAGTCCCTGATTGTACGGGGTGAAGAGGTCTGAATAGGTGTGATATTGATATCACCCTCTGCACGATTAAGGTCGTTAACGTCAGTATCCATAATTACGAAACGTGCCTTGGAAAGATCGTCATTTTTAGCAAGCTGTGTTACCTTTCTGATAATTCTGCCACCAATACCGCCTACGCCTACGTACAGTGAAGCGCCTGCTTTATTGCTTTTAACTATTGCTTTACTCATAAGTTTTTTTCTCCTTTATATGTTATAAATTTTATGAATTTTTATTTACTTTAAGATCTGCGTCAACGTAGTATCTGGGTTCACGCCACTCTATCTTGCATTCGGATATCTCAATGCTTGTTTCAGGCTCACTGTTAATATTAAACAACTGACCATTCTGGCAGGTATAGGTTATACCGCTTATGGTTATTTCCTGTGCATATTCAGTACCTATTTCGGTTAAAATAAAGCTCATACCCGTAGGCTTAAGTATGGATTTTATCCACGAATTCTTAAGCTTGGGTGCTACCTTTGCTTTACCCGAAAGTATATCCTTCTGTGCAGGACTTTTACTTTGTATTGTAAAATTCTTAACTCTTACCGGTCCCCCGCCTATAAGGTCACCGTTCTGATTATCAACAACGTAAACTTTTTTGGGTAGTACCGGATGCAACAGCCATGCGGCTATTAAAAGAAGTATGAGAAGTATGATTCCAAATATGATAAGGAATTTTACAAGCCTTGAATGTTTTTGTATCTGGAACGTTTCCTTTGCTTCGTTTGATGTAGTACCGCCACCTTGTGCATCGGTTAAGGTTGCGCTCACCTTAAGCTTGTATTTACCTTCTTCAAAATCAAGTTTATCGCCGTTTTCATCCTCGAAGATACGAATATCTATTGCCGATTCGCCTGAAACGGGAACCAAGCGGTATTTAAGATTTTCGCAATCAATATCAAGTTTTATTCTTGAAAGCTCATCATCCGTCAGCTTCTTGCCGTCAAGCTGAAGATTAACGCGGATAGGCTCCCAATCATCCTGCTCGCCCGATAAATACCAATTGCCCTTTTGCTGAACGTCAGTAGAAATGGTTAATTCCGCACTACGTATCTCAAAGGTTACCTTTTTACCGTTTGAAATTGATTTAACACCGTATTCATCGGTATATTCTGCGGTAAAGTTTATCTGGTACTTGCCAACCTTGGGCTCGGCAAAGGTTCCTGATTCGTTTTGACCTATATAAACCTCAAACGCTGACTGACCGCTTAAAGGAACGATTTTATATTCGGTATCCATAGGATTGATGTTAAGCTTTGTACGCGCAAGCTGTTCATCAGTTAACGGTGCACCGTCGCCCGTAAGCGTTACCTTTATTGGCGCCCAACCGTCAAATTCGCTTAACGTATACGTTGTCTGCGTTGCGGTTGCATCAAGCTTAAGATCAAGGGAAGGAACTACTACCTTTATGCCCTTTAACCATTTAAGGTCAATATCATCGTCACTTGTGATGGTGTAATCCTTAAGATATTTACCTTCTACCGTAATATCAAACACGCTATCGGGTGTGAACGTTATTGTTGAACCGTTAGGATATTCCTGATAGCTACTATCCCCTTCTTTTTTGATTTTAGTTTTAAGGCTTACGTCGTTACCCATAAGGGGATGGTTCGTAACGTCTTCCCTTGTTATTCTGTCAACAATCTTACTTGTTATTGTGTAATCGCCGACAGGAATCTGATCAAGAGGGCCTGTAAGCTCGGCACCGTCACTGTTGGTGATGGTAACCTGAATATCAACGTCAGGCTCATAGAATATCTGTATCGCATCAGCGCCCGAATAATTTAACGTATATGCGCCTTTTTTACAAGCATCAAACGTCACCACTTGACCTGCAAGGCTGGTATCCGGTGTTGTACCTACGTACTGACCTTTGCCACCGTAAGCACTTATGTTACTGTACTTACGCTGACCGCTGTCAAGCAGTACGCCTATGCTTTTGCCTGTTGAATTTGTCAGTGATTCAATCTTCGCATTGGCACCCTGCGCGAACACGATAATCTTGTTCATTGAAAGATCAAGATTAAGGGTCGTTCCGCTTAAACGGTCCATAGGAAGAATCGAACGCTGAAAGATCGCGTTGCATATGCTGATAAGGTCATCCTTTAAGCTTGTATCCGAAGAAGTTTTTGCAAAGAAGTTTTTTGCAGGCTCCTCCTGAAGCCTGGATGCGCTTCCAAAGCCAAGGTACTGAACCTTTATGCCATTATCCGCAAGTGCCACAAGACGATTCTTTAAATCGTTTGCGCTTAACGTGCCCGAACTGCTTCCTCGCTCAATCTGATTGAACTCACCGTCGGTAAGAACGATAAGCCACTTTTCCTTGCCTGTTACGGATGCAAGATAATCGTGTGCTTCCTGTGCAGGCGCAAAGGGTGTTTCGCCAGGAACGGGGGTAAACAGATTGCTTATCTTATCGATATCGGCTTTATTGTTTATAAGAACCGGTTCAATGCTACCGCCCGTTGTAGGCTGTGTGCCGTCGGTAACCACACCCCACATGGGATATATTCTTAAGCGGTCACCATTATCATAGTTAAGCATTGAAGCAAATATTTCTACCGCGTACTTTGCACGGCACCAATACTGTATAAACTGATTCTTACTGAAATCCTTATACATCGAGCCGCTGTTATCGAATACGATTGCTATTTCATATTTCTTTTCAACCTTGTCCGTTTTAGCCGCATCCACCCTTAACGGTGTAACGGTTATAACGCTCATAAGCATCAACAGCACCAAAAGCATTGTAAGTGCGCCGTTGAATACTTTTGAAAATTTCTTCATTTTATCATCTCCTTTAGATATATAAACTGCGTATTCTTTTGTTTTTCGCATTTAAACCTATTTTCTTGCTGAACTGCATCCCCTTTTTTGCTATATTTGTTACTTTTTTGTTAACAAAGCTTTTGTGTCATATTTCTGTAACATTTTTGCACTAAAAACCCCTTAAAATCGGCTATTTTGGCTATATAGTACAAAATACGACATAATAAAATTATTATACCATTTTTATTGCGTTTGTCAATAACAAATCACCCCTAAATTCACAAACAGTACACAAATTAAACCTATAACAAAACAAAAAAAACCTACTGAAAACAGCAGGTTTTTGTATTATATCAGCATTGTAATTCCGCTTATTATCATACCGACGTAAATCACGTATTTCAGCTTTTCGCCATCTAATTTTTTGAACACCCTTGCACCAATCAAATCGCCTGTCATACACCCTATTATACCTATAAAGGCATAAATAAGTGTTTTTGAATCTACCAATCCACTCACTGCACGCATACCCGTTGCATACAGATTTGTAAAGCAGAAAAAAAACTGAATGGTTGCAAAATACGAAAGGTAATTTTTTGCCGCATTGCTTAAATAAAGTACAACCGGCGGACCTCCGGTAGAAAACAGACCGCCCAAGATACCACTTAATCCACCTGAAACGATTCCGTTTACAGCATTTGCCTTTATCTTTATTTTTTTATTAAAGAAGACAAAATACAAGCTTAATACGATAAGCACCGCACCAAGCATTATTTTAAAAATCCTTGCCGACACTACCTTTGAAAAATATACGGCAACGGGAATGGTGATGAGCGATGCAATTATCATTGGAAGCGCAGTTTTATATTCAACGTTTTTCCTGTACTTTATCGCATTAAACAAGCTTGTTGCACACGAAAACAACGCTGATACGGTTGCCGCCACAGCAGGTGAAGGCATAAGATGAGGCAAAAAAAGCATTACGAATATACCGAGTCCAAAGCCGCTAACACGCTGAACGAAGCCGCCGCCCATTCCGATAAGCACAAGAAGTATATAAAGCCACATTATCAGTCTTCACTCCCCCTTCCCTTAAGCTGAATAAGTATTCCTGCAACAATCACCGCAAGACCTAAGATATATATGGGGTTGAAGGGATCCTTAAGAATTATCATATTCCACATAAGCGAGCCAAACGGCGTAATGTATGCAAGGTTTGAAACCTTGGCGGTTTTTCCGTTTTCAAGTGCAAGCAGCCACATAGTATTTGCCACGGCAATGCACAAAACGCCGTTATACAAAAAGCCTAAAGCCGATACGCCTGCGGGTAAGAAAAGATTGCCGTTAAGTCCGTTTATAACACCCGTAATAATAAACGTAACAAAGTAATTAAGCATCATTGAAACCCGTTTATCGTACTTAAATTTTTGATTAAGCGACGTAAACAGACCGTACGAAACCGCACCAAGCACGCACATTACTGCGCCTATTGCTGTATTCTTGTTAAAATGCAGAAGATCCTTTCCCATAACGATAACAACGCCTGCAAAGGACATAAGCATTGCCATCGCTTTTTTAAGGTTCATTTTTTCCTTAAGAATTATTACTGCAAACAGTACCGACATAATCGGCCACAGATAGTTTACTATAAACGCCTGCGAGGCAATCATTCTGCTTGTGCCTTCGTAAAAGAAAAGGTAATAAAAAAGCGTACCCGGAAGCCCTATCAGCACCGAAATAATAATATCCTTAAACGAATACGTTTTAAGCTTTTTTAACGTGCCCGTGGAAGCATTGTATATAAGCAATGCTATTGCCGCAAAAAGCGAGCTTATCCATAAAACCTGGAAGTTATTGTATGCGCCCAAAAGCAGCTTTGCAGTTGTTGAAACCGTTGACCAGAAGAATATTGCTATAAGCGCAAACACATAATTTTTTTTCATAGAAAGCACCTTGAATTTCATATAAAATCGACTCTAAATTATAGCACACCGTTTTGTATTTTGCAAGAAAAAAAGTCCCTGCCCGTGCAGGAACTTTTATTATGTGTTTATATGCACATACATTCAAATCATTTAATGCAACCGTCAAATGCCGCTTTTTAGCCCATTAATAATCAATAACTATAATCTTGTGGCATTCAAGTTTGGGCACGGTAAAGGTAATATAACCATCACCTTGAGTAAATGCTATCTGCTCCTTGTCGTATGCCGAATAAACCTGCTTTACAGCTTCCTTTACGTTAAGGGTAACGGGGATATTATATATGGGAACGATATCCTCAATTATCTCAGCACAGCCTCTGCGCACAGGTGAAGCATAAGTCATATTAAGGCAGTAGCGGTTGTTTTCATTTTGTTTAAGCAACGTCATTCTTCCCTGCGCGCCTATTTTGACCTGCGCAACAGGTTTTTTGTATATAAGACCCAACGCATAAAGGAAGAAGCGTTTGTGTGCAACTGCACCATACATACTGTAAAGTGTAGCTAAAGGATGCGCTACGTAAACAATATTTCCGTTTTTAACTATCGCAGGATGCTTTACCGCAGCTTTATTATCGGGTGTATTCTTGTGACCGCAGAAATGTGCATAGGTACGGCTGAAGTAAGGATCGTTTACATAACCGAGAACCTCTCCGTTTTTAACTGAAATACGTGTTGCAGTTTCGCGGCACAGTACGGGTGAACGGGGAATATCAAGTTCGGTTTCAACCGCATTATCCAATGAAAGATAATCACAGTCAAACTCACATTTTCCTTTATATTCAATGCCGCAGTCAAGCTTAAACATATTATCCCTTAAGAGTGCATCACCCATAAAAAGCACCTTGCCACCATTATTTACATATTCGTTAAGTGCTTTTTCGCCTTCCGCATCAAGAATACTGCCTTCTGCAAAAATTACAGTATCATACTTATAAAATTCATTGTTGAATACAATATCAAAATCAAGCTGTGCTTCAAGAAGTATATTGGAAAGTCCTTGATTTAATGCACCCGAATAAATACCCAGTTTTGAGGTAGGTTCTCCCCCGCAGTATTCTTCTATCTTTTCAAGGTATTCGTATGCGTAGCCGATATTTTCATAGGTTTGCATATCCATTTCACCTTCGGGGTGCATATGGTCGCCTATTGAACATTTTGCACCGTAAAGCGTCATTGCCGCAACCTCATACCTTAACGCCTTTTTATCCTTAAAGCCACCAAACTCACCCCAATCAAGATGGAATTTACCCGTCATACCAAGATAATGCTTTCCCTTTCTTGCAAAATACTTTGCCCTTAAGGGAAGCTTATCGTATCCGCCCCAAGCAGTAGGCAGGTCTTCCATTTCAAAATGGCTTTGATATTCGTGGAATTCAGGCTTCTCCATACTTGCACCGCCGGAATTAAAGAATATAGTTGCATCGGGATGATATGATGCTAATATTTCACAACACTTACGCATAAAGGTCTGACGCTTTAACGAAAAATACTTTTTAGCATCTTCGGGATTTGTATCGTCAAGTCCTATTTCCTTCATTCCCTTACGGCACTCGTCACAGTAGCATGCGTCCCCTGCAACACATATATCAAAGAAAAGACCGTCAAGATTCTGATAGCGTGTACAAACCTCGTGAACAAGCGCATATATGTGCTTACTGTATGCGCCGTCGTTAAGACAAAGTTGTGTCCAGCCAACATAGGGACGGGGCTCATCGTTCACCTGATCGGGAACAAGTTCTTTTACCGTGTCATAGCTTCCATCAGCCCTTTTGGTGCGCCATTCAGGATGTGCCATTGCATCCCCCTCTGACCAGCCGGTAGTAATATACACAGGTGCCTTTACACCTATTTCGTGTGCCGCGTCAATCATTGCGCCTGTCAAATCAAAATCAAGGTGCGGATGCATTACGCCTACCTGTGTTGGATAATAGCAAAGACCGTGATGGCACTTTGCGAACACGGTTATACTGTCAACACAGCCTTTTTTTAATGCTGCCTGAAAATTTTCCTTTGAAAAATTTCCGCCGATGTTTTCAATATCAGGCGAGGTGTGAAAATCAAGATGAACGCATCTTTTACCGAATTTTTGCATATGTAATCTCCCTTCAAATAATTAATCCTCAAAGCAATCGTAGGTTTGTAATATATATTTGCCTACGTCGTACAACAAATCCACCGCTTTTTTCTTAAGCTCAATTGAAGGACTCTGAAGCTTTGTTATAAGTTCACCGT
>JAZQTV010000118.1:0-25204 GCA_045630945.1 Clostridia bacterium | reverse complement strand
GTGTTGGATCATCTATGGAATTTTTATATACGCCATAGTCAAAATCACTTGAAATAGAATCGTCAAACGCTTGCGCATCGGGCAATACTATTTCTTCGTCAGACTGTCCATCTTGTGTTGTACCTGTAACGCCCTGGTCATTCTGGGTAGCGTCAACCGGCTCAGCATACGCAAAGCATGAGAAGATCGACAGTGAAACCGCAATGATCACAACGAGTACAAGTACCTTTTTGAGCAAAGACTTCATGTTGTTCCTCCTGAATTCTAAAATGTATCTGCCAACAGTAAAACGGCCCTATATATATAATAATGAGTGCCGTATCGGCAGACTGATACATAATATCTATCATATAATAGCACTAAAGACCAATAAAGTCAATACCGAACAAAAAATTTTTTTGTTTTTTATTTATTTTCAAAAAGCCCAAAAACCCCCCATTTTATCGGGGTTTTATAATTTATTTAGGAGTCGTTTATAATTTTTTTACAATTTTTATTTGCCTTTTTTTCAACTTTTTGCCCAATTTTTTTGTATATTATTTCATTTTATTTTGTCACGGTTTTACATTTTTCTCACCCGCCTACCTTATATTTATGTAGCAGAACGTTCGTTTTTAATCATAAATAAAAAATTTTCAATTTAGGTATTGACATAGCTTTTTCTTTAAGGTACACTTATACAAAGAGTAAGTCGCGCTTACTTTAATCTACGGCTTGTGAGGTGTTTTTTATGAAGACACTACGGCGACTTTTTTCATACTTCGTTCCTTACTTGGGTATCATGATACTGTATCTTGTCATGGGTATTATTATTGTTTCCCTTGCAATGGTATTACCTATGATCACGAAGTACATTATTATTCTTTGTGATAAGACAAAAACAGTTGCAGATACTCAATTTTTACTTTTTGGTTGGTCGCCCAAAAGTAAGGAACAATTATTCCTTTTGCTTGCTATAAGCTGGCTTGGCATTGTCATTATCAGACAGGGGCTTGCGTACTTGCGTTCGTTCCTTATGGTAAAAAGCTCAACTTTAGCGGTTAACAGAATGGAATGTGACGTATTTAACAGGCTTTTGTGGCAATCACAGACCTTTATCAGAAGCGAAAATACCGGTAACATACTTACCGTAATTAACGGTGATACTGCGCTTGTTAAGAACTTTATTACAGGTACTGTTCCCGGAATTATCGAGTCACTTCTTGCTTTCGTATTTGCAAGCGTTATGATATGGCAGATGAGTCCTTATCTTGTGCTTGCTGCATACTTATTTGTAATTCCGCTTTACATCATGTCAAAAAGAATGGGCAGAATTTTTTATAAATGGTACCATTTTGTCCGTGATTCAAGTGCCGAATTAAGTATGGTAACGCAGGAAAACATCAACGGCATAAGAATTGTTAAGGCGTACGCACAAGAAGAGCAGGAAAAGAAGAAATTTGCCCAGAAAAACGAGGCGTTCCGCTATCACGCGATAAACTATATGGTTATTTACTGCAAGGAATATATTCCATCAACCATAATTGCCCATCTCCCCAATCTGACGCTTACATTCTTATGTGCACTTTTCGTTCTTTTGGCAAACCGTGGTGAAACTGCCCCGTCGCTTACTATGTCGGTTGCAGAATTCGTTGCTATCGCAGGATACGTAGGCTACGTTATTGCACCATTTTCAAACGCAAGTAGCTGGCTTAACGCTGCGCAGCAGGCCATCACAAGTGCAGACAAGGTATTCCGTTTTCTTAATATCGGTTCGACTATCGCTTCAAAGCCCAATGCACAGGATATTGACACCTCAAACGTGCATTTAACCTTCGAAAACGTTACATTTACCTCGGAAAGTAAGACTGTTTTGAAAAACATTAATATTGATCTGCCACAGGGTAAAACCCTTGGCGTTATGGGCGCAACGGGAAGTGGTAAGTCAATTTTATCACAGGTAATGGCACGTTTTTACGATCCGACTGAAGGTAGCGTGAAAATAAACGGCATCGACGTGAAGGATCTTAAGCTTGAAACAGTGCGCAAGTGCTACTCCCCCGTTATGCAAGACGTTTTCCTGTTTTCCGACACCATCGGAAAGAACATTGCTTTTGGTAAACCCGATGCAACCTATGAAGACGTTATCAAAGCGGCGAAGGTTGCACAGGCACACGACTTTATTTCAAAAACACCCGACGAATACGATACTATCGTAGGCGAACGCGGTATGGGTCTTTCGGGCGGTCAGAAACAGAGAATTTCAATTGCCCGTGCACTTTTATACAACGCACCCATCATCGTTTTTGACGATGCAACGAGTGCACTTGATATGGAAACAGAGCAGGAGCTTTACGAGGCTTTAAAGAAGGATCACTCACATCAGAGCCGTGTTATTATTGCACACAGAATTTCATCAGTTAAAGATTGTGACGAGATAATTATGCTTGATCACGGTGAAATAATTGAGCGCGGCACCCATGATGAGCTTGTTGCACTTAAAGGCAGATATTACGAAATTTACAGGGAACAGTACAGTACTGTTCTGGAAGCACTTTAAGGGGGGGAACATATGGCACGCAACAGATATATGGACGATGAAAAAGAATCCCTAAAGCTGAATTTCGGTCTATTAAAGCGTTTGCTTAAATATACGTTTCCCTATAAAAAGCAATTCATATTGGGTCTTACACTTATACTTATAAACGTTCTTCTTTCACTTGTGTGGCCGCGCGTTACGCAATGGATAATTGATGACGTACTTAACATAGACGGTACACATTACGGAAGTATTGCTTCACTTGCGTTGGGCGTTGGATTTCTTACCCTTGTTATTATTGTGGATACGTTTATTGCGGCAAAGCGCGTTGTAGTTATTACGGAGCTTGGTCATAATACAATTCACGACATACGTAGGGATATATTTAACCACGTGCAGACGTTAGCGTTTAAGTATTTTGACGATAGGCCTGCAGGCAAGATTCTTGTAAGAATAACAAGTTACGTTGACGGACTTGCAAACCTGCTTTCTACTTCACTTATACAGGTGCTTGTTGACTTCTTTACCCTTGTATGTATAGTGATTATACTACTTTCGACCAACGTTAAGCTTACGCTTATAAGCTTCGCTATACTTATTCCTTTATGTATTTTCATTATAATTATGCGCGGTGTTATTGCCGGATGGTCAAGGCGTCTTCGTACAAAGGTCAGCAACAGAACCGCATACGTACACGAAAACATTATGGGTGTTAACGTTACGCAGGCTTTTAACCGTGAAGAGAAAAACCTTGAGGAGCTTCACCGACTTAACAAAGACGTAAACTATCAGTTCTACCGTCTTCACCTTTCCGCTACAACAATGGGCCCTGCTATTGATATACTTTCAACAACGGGCACGATTCTTGTTTACTATTTCGCAATGCACTATATTGCAGACGACTTGCTTACCCTTGGTGCATTGACGGCATTCACAACATATATGTCACGCTTCTGGCAGCCCGTAAACTCATTCTTAAACATATTTACCCAGTTTAGCGAGGCTACCGGAAATATTGAAAGAATCTTTGAAACAATCGACACAGAATCGGATATTCAAGATAAAGAGGATGCTTACGAATTACCGAATATTACAGGTAAAGTTGAATACAAGAACGTTACATTCTCATACGACGGTGAGACTAATATTTTAGAGAACGTTTCCTTCACTGCAGAGCCGGGACAGATGATTGCATTCGTCGGCCCCACCGGTGCGGGAAAGACAACCGTTGTAAACCTGCTTTCACGTTTTTACGACGTGAACGGCGGCAGTGTTGAAATCGACGGACACGACGTCAGAAACATTACCTTAGATTCATTACGCACGCAGGTAGGCGTTATGATGCAGGATTCATTTATTTTCTCAGGCACGATAATTGATAACATTCGCTACGGCAGACCTGAAGCAACCGACGAAGAATGTATTGCCGCCGCAAGAAAGGTGTATGCGTCAGAATTTATCGAATCACTCCCCAACGGCTATTATACTGAGGTTCATGAGCGCGGTGCAGGTCTTGCGGCAGGTGAAAAACAGCTTTTGTCATTTGCACGCGCGGTGCTTGCCGACCCCAGAATACTTATTCTTGACGAAGCTACCTCTTCAATCGATACAAAAACCGAGCTTCTTGTACAAAGAGCACTTCAAAAGCTTCTTGAAAACAGAACAAGCTTTGTTATAGCGCACAGACTTTCCACAATAAAGAGTGCGGATACCATTATGTGTATTGCAAATAAGGGCATTGCAGAGCAGGGTTCACATTACGAGCTTATGGAGAAAAAGGGAATTTATTACGAGCTTAATATGAGTCAGTACAGGGCGCTTGTAAACGGTGGAGAATAATATATGGATTTTATAATTTACGTTGCAATGGGGGCATTAATTATCGCACTGCTTATAGTTGTGATAGTGAAGCTTAACAGCAACAAGGTAAACGAGGAAATAAAAAAGGAAAACGAACTGCTTAAAGAGATTCTTTTGCGTGAAAACGGTGAATTGAGGCGCGAAATAGGCACAACGCTTAATAACTACAACACCGCCGTTAATAACACGGTAAATCAGCAGATACTTCTTTTGCAGAATCAAATGAAGGAATTTACCGCGGCACAGCGCGAAACGGGTATTGAGCAGACGCACAGGCTTGACGAGATGCGTAAATCCATGGAAACAAACCTCCGACACATTCAGCAGGATAATGCCGAAAAGCTTGAAAAAATGCGTGAAACCGTTGACGAAAAGCTCTCCTCTACCCTTGAAAAGAGGTTGACCGAAAGCTTTGCAACAGTTGGCAAGCAGCTTGAAAACGTATATAAGGGACTTGGCGAAATGCAGACCCTTGCTTCAAGCGTGGGCGACCTAAAAAGTGCGCTTACAAACGTAAAGGTACGTGGCACTTGGGGTGAGGTTTCACTTGACAGCCTGCTTTCACAGCTTCTTACACCCGAACAGTACAGGCACAACGTTAAGCCTAATCCGAGAAAATCAAACATTGTTGAATTTTGCATCTGTCTTCCCAACAATGAAAACAACGACATAGTGTACTTACCTATCGACTGTAAGTTCCCCATCGAAGATTATCTCAGGCTTTGCGATGCTTCTGAAAAGGGTGACACAGCAGCAATCGAGCAGGCAAGCAAAAGTCTTGAGGCTTCAATAAAGCTGAGCGCACGCACAATTCGCGATAAGTACATTGATCCCCCATTTACCACGGATTTTGCGATTATGTATCTTCCCATTGAAGGATTATATGCAGAGGTTGCAAGAAAAAGCGGGTTATGTGAGCAATTACAGAGAGAATATCGCGTTACTGTTGCAGGGCCTACTACCATCGGTGCATTTCTTAACAGTCTTCAGCTTGGATTTAAGACCCTTGCTATTCAAAAGCGTACAAGCCAGATAACGAAGCTTTTAGTTGATATTAAAAAGAATTTTGGTGTATTTGCCGACCTGCTTGACAAAACCAAGAAAAAGCTTGACGAAGCAAGCGGAAAGATTGCCGATGCAACTTCAAGATATCAGCGAATTGATAATCTTCTTGGAAAAGCCGATGCTTTCAACATAGAAGAAAAGCCTTTTGAGTTACCCGAAGATACTGACGAATAAAAAAATAAAAAAACGATATACATAAACTAAATATTATTGTATAATTATATTCGGTACAGACTTTTGTACCGAATATTTTTTTGAGTGTGACGTATGGAAACAAAAAATAAGAAAAAAGAACAGCTTATTATGACCGCGCTAAGCATCATTCTTATCATTGTGCTTACCGTAGTCTTCTTTAATCTGCGAAAAAATCATCTACACACTACCCGTGACAGACTTATTATTTTTGCATATCAGACAAATATTTCAGGCTCTGACGGCGAAGAATGGGCAAAGCGTTTGAAAAATAACTTTAGTGATATTCCCGATTTTGAGGTATCTGTTTACGAAACGAAGCAGGCAGGTAACGAATCCATTACCATTACCACCGAAAACGGCTGGGGGCAGATAGTTATACGTCTTGCCGCCAACGAGGGTGATATTCTTTTTGTGAACAATCAAACGTTCTATGAGGTTTTATTAGAGCAGGATATGCTTGTGCCTCTGGAAAACGCATACAAAAATCCCGTTACCGATGAAAACGGCACGGTATACGGAATTGACGTTACAAAAATGACTGCAGAAGGTCTTTTAAATCACGGTACAAGCAGTCTTGTCGGTCTTGGACAGCCGCTTCCCATCGTTTCAATTGACGAAAGCGACTATGAGCTTGGCGATGAAAAACTTGAGCCGAGAGTTATTGCCGTTATTTTTAAGGGTTCAGACAAAATAGCAGAATCCCAGCACGTACTCTATTCATTATTCGGGGAGGATATATGAAAAAGCTTAAATATGCGCTTTCTCACGGAAAGTTTGTAATAATTATTCTTATCGTCGCAGTTTATTTTATTTCTTCGGGTATTTACGACGTGGTTTCGCAGTATAATTCTGCAAAATGCGGTATCGAGGTATTGCTTATTGATACGACCGTTTCATACGGAAGCACAAAAAAGCTTGAGAACGACATAAAAAAGACAACGGGTGTTAAGTACGTAGGTGCCGCAACGCTTGCTAAAGAGGATGCCATGGAATACGTTGCAACCATTGAAAATTATTCGCTTAAAGACTATATCGAATACCTTACGGATGCAAAAAACTGCGAAGCCGTATTCGTTACAAAAAGTATGCTGAATGAAGTATATTCCCTAAAAAAAATCGTTCCTTTAGGCCTTGAAGGCGATTTTGGCGAGGAATGCTATCACAACTCAGTTTTATACGCAATTCCGTTAACAGAAGAGCACACTGCCGAATTTGAGGCAAGCATTATCGCATTGCAGGAGCAATCGTATGCCGTTTTACTTGACGGTGATCACGTTGACCAGATGCGTAATTTTCTTAAGAAATACGTTGAGGAGGCATAAAAATGCATAAGTGTACTTCTTTACCGAGAAACAGCGGTATTAAGACATTTCTTATGGTTTTATCCATAATAGCGCTTGTGGTTGCACTTTACGTATTTTTTAGTATTGTCAACGTAGGTATTTCACCCGCTTCAGCTGCAGGCAGTGTATTGTTTATACTTATTTTTGCGGGATATTTCTTCTTGAAGCCGTTGTTTTCCGTTTTTGAATATTCCTTTGAAAACGATGCCTTTTTCATCAGGCAATATACCGCAAACCGTCTTGTAAAGGAAATTTCAATAGACAGGCAAGATATTAAGGCGATAAAAAAGGGACGTGGAGGAAAGCGTTTATACAGCAGCAAAAACGTTCTTGCAACCTTGTTTACCGACAGTAAAAAATACACCGTAAGCATTGATAATATCACCTTTAATCTGCTTAACGGTGATAAATACACCGATTGCATCGTTGATGCGGATTTTGACGAATGTATTGAAGAATTAAAGAAGATTGTAAATATTCCCTCCGTTAAGGAAGCACCCGACGGTGATATGCCCTTCGGAAAGCCTTTAGCTGAAGTATTAGATACCGTGCTTTCTTTGTGTGCAAGACTTGGTATGCGCACTAAAAACGTTGATAACTACTGCGGATGGGCGGAAATAGGCGAAGGCGAAAGGCTTATAGTTATTCTTTGCCACCTTGACGTCGTGCCTGCAGGCGACGGTTGGGATACCGATCCGTTTGAGCCTGTAATTAAGGGTGACGAAATGTTCGGCAGAGGCACAATTGATAATAAAGGCCCTGCATTAAGCGCAATTTATGCCTTAAATGCAATAAAAAAATCCAAGGACATTATCCCCTGCCGTGTAAGGCTTGTTTTCGGTTGTGACGAGGAAAGTGATTGGGAGTGTATGGACAGATATACGACAACTGAGGATATGCCCGATATAGCATTTACACCCGATGCTGAATTCCCTGTTATTAACACAGAAAAAGGAATTGCACATTATGCGGTAAGCACAGGTCTTCAGGAAGGCGAATATCAGCTTTACTTGAACGGCGGGCTTAGGGCAAATATGGTACCCGATAAGGCTTGCGCTACCGTTATCGGTAATATTGACAAGCTTTTTTATAAGCTTAACGACTATGACGTGCATTCAAAAAATTTAAGCTTTTCAGTTAAAGATGATACCCTTACCATTGATGCTTGGGGTGTAGCGGCTCACGGTTCAACACCCGAATTAGGTCAGAATGCGTTTTTTGAACTGTTCCGTTTCCTTGATTTCCTTGATCTTAAGGACTCACAGGGTGAATTTGTTAAGACAATGCTTAACGTTTTTGTGGACAAGACGGACGGCTCGGGCGCAGGCTTAAACTTAAGCGACGAAGCTTCTGGCGCACTTACAATGAACCTTGGTATGTGCTTTATCGGTAAAAACGAAACGTTTTCCGATATGCTTGACGATTCGTGCCGTGCGATTGTGGACATAAGATATCCTATCTCGTTCACGTTAAACGATATTTCGGCAAAATTTCAATCAGCACTTCCGCCCACGTGGGAAATTGAGGTTGTAACCTCGCAACAGCCGCATCACGTGGATAAGGATTCGGATTTGGTTAAAACTTTGATGGACGTTTATCACCAATATGTTGATAAAGATGCAGTGCCGCTTTCAATGGGCGGCGGAACGTATGCGCGCGCCTTCCCCAACCGCGCAGTTGCCTTTGGTATGCAGTTTCCGACCGAAGAAGACAAGGCACACAAGCCAAATGAATCCGTTAATCTTGAGGGTTTAAGGCTTAGCACGAAAATATTTGCAACTGCAATCGACAGATTGATAAGTTTAGAGTAAAAAATAGTTGAATTTTTTATAATTATTTGTTATAATATACTATATTTTGTAGTGTTCGGTGATATTATGTTTGATATTGCTTTAGGTGATACGGTTATCACAAGAAAAAATCATCCTTGTGGCAGCAATAAATGGAGCTGTATTCGGGTAGGTGCTGACATAAAGCTTAAGTGCCTTACCTGCGGACGCATCATTATGCTTGACCGTGAAGAATGCGCCAAGCGCACAAAAAATATTATTAAGGCAGACGGTGAAAATAATGATCAAAAAGAACAATAATCCGTTTTTTAATTTGTTCGATATGGATATCGAGGACGAAAACGACGAAGTTATTGATAAAACTGAAAAAAACGAAAAGGAAGAAAAGTTCTACTCAATTACTGAAATGGACGAAAAGGCTGACGACGGTACTGTTGCCGGTCAGATAACCTTATTCGGTGACGAGCAGTTTGGTAACTTCTATATTGCCCCCTCCGAAAACAACGCTATGGAGGAGCAAACAGGCAAAAAGAAAAAGCTTCGTTCTAAAAAGAAAATGCACACCGTTGAAAATAACGATGACGAGGATTCCGATACCGACATTATGCCTAATTTCTTTATTGAGCCTGTTAATGCAAAAGAAAAAACAGACGTGATTGAAGACATGGTTGTTGATACCGAGGTTGATGATGAGGTAATCGATGACGAAGTTATTGATGACGAAGTTATTGATGACGAAGTTATTGATGACGAGGTTATCGACGATGAAGTTATTGACGATGAAGTTATTGATGATGAAGTTATTGATGATGAAGTTATTGATGATGAAGTTATTGATGACGAAGTTATTGATGATGAGATTATCGATGACGATGATGAGATAATCGATACGGATTCAACAAACTTTACAGATACAACGGTATTTGATGAAGATGATGGCAACGAAAAGAAGGTTGATCCCGTAGAGGAAAAGCTTGTTTCGATGCTTGAAGCTAACTCATTAGATGATGAGTTTTATATTCCCGAAGCAGAAACCGTAACCATCGTTACTGAAGAAAATATTTTTGATAAGCTTCCCGATTACGACGAAATAAAGAAGCTTACCTCTATGAACGGTTTTGAAACGGCTTACGTATATCACGGCAAAAACGGTGACCGCATAAGATACAGGCTTGCATTGCCTTCTGACAACAATCCAAGGTTTAATCGGAGAAAAAAAAGTATTATGAGTTGGGCAATCACAGTTTTAGTAGCCATTATTCTTGCAGTTTTGATCAGAATGTTTGTGCTTGTTGTCGCAACGGTTGACGGCCCCAGTATGCAGCCTTCACTTACGCACGGTGACAGACTTCTTGTTACCAAATACACCTACAAATTCTCCGAGGTGGAGCGCGGCGACATCATCATATGTAAGTATAACGACCCCATATACCCCGATATGTACGTTAAGCGTGTTATCGGTCTTCCGGGCGAAATGATAAGCATTATTGACGGTGTAGTTCATATTAACGGTGAGCCGATTAACGAGCCTTACATTACCCGTTCACTTCCCGGAATTGATTCGCATCACAATATGGCGCCATACTACATCCCCGAAGGTAAATATTTCGTTATCGGTGATAACAGAAACAATTCTGCTGACAGCCGTATGGAGTCGAACGGTGCTATATCAAAGGAGCAGATCGTGGGAAAAGCGCGCTTCCGCATATTTCCCTTTAACAAGATGGGTTCTTTGGAGGAAGCACAGTGAGATACCTGGTTCTTTCCGACATTCATGGCAACAACGTTGCGCTTGATAAGGTTTTAAATACTGTTCCCGAATCACGTTATGACCGCATTCTTGTGCTTGGCGATAATATTGGTGACGGTCCAAGTCCCGATAAGGTACTGACGGAGCTTATTAACCGCAATGTCATTATGATTGCAGGCAACCGTGAAGAGCTTGCAAACGATCATTTTAACGGTTTTTCCGAAACGCAAACTGCATTACAATGGAAATTTATGCGTGATTCCGTTGGTCAGCTCTCCCCTGCACAACGCGATTACATTAAGGCGTTAAATAATCAGCGAACGGTAAACGACGGTGAGCTTTCAATAAGAATGGTTCACGGTTCACCCGATTCTGTAAGAGAACTTTTATACTACAACAACCACCAGCGACTTAATGAATGCCTTGATTCAATTAACGAAAACATTCTTCTTTGCGGACATAATCACCATCAGTTTGCTTATTTATCGCCAAACGATAAGCTTGTGCTTAATCCCGGTTCGGTAGGCTTATCGCAAAAGGGCGAAGCATTCAGGGCAGATTACGCTATACTGAACGTATTTAAAAATCATTTTTCTTTCGAGCTGAATCACGTTTATTATGACGGTAATCTTATTAAGCAGGAATATATTGCCCGCAATCTTTGGGATAGCTCAATCTGGGGGCAGCTCGCCTTCAAGGAAATGAGTGAGGGAAAAATGTACATAATCGGTTTTGCGCGCCACGTTTATAACCTTGCAAAATCGAAAAACGCACCTACCCATCCCCTTGACGATAAAATTTGGTTGGAGGCCTGCGATACATGGAACTGGATTCCTGCACGTTAGGTATGATTGATTGTAATATCAGAAACAACAACGATATAAAGAAATACTGTGTTCAGTTAAAGCAAGCAGGTCTTTTGGGTGTTTGCTTTACTGAACCTGTTCTTTATTCAGGCTTTTCATTAAAAAAAGCCGTTCAAAAGAATTTAAAGGATTTTAAAATACTTAACGGTATAGATATTTCCTTTAATTACGATACCCACGAGGCTATTGCAATAAACGTTGCCGGAAGCGGACTGGACTACGTAGTTAATTCAGTAACCGACGTAAACGGTGTAAGCATAAACGATGATAAATATTTCTTGAACAAGTCACGCAATCAAGCTTACAGTGAATATTTTGAAAAGGTTTACGATTCACTTGACGCATTATACGAATACAACGTTTTAGGTCCGTTAGGTGCAGTACAAAGGATAGCTTATTACCCTTCACCGCTTATAGAATTACGAGAATTTGCCGATATTATTGATGCTATATTAATGCGCACGGTATTTACGGGCAAGGGTATTGAGGTCGATACCTCGGCTATTTCAGTTTTTAACCAGCCTATTCCCTCCTTTTCTATTTTAAAACGGTATAAGGAGCTTGGCGGTGAGATAATCACCTTGGCTTCGCACGCAACCGTCCCCGAAAGCATCGGCACTAATTTTAAAATTGCCGCAGAAATACTTAAAAACTGCGGTTTTAAGTACTCTTCATATTTTGTCAACGGCAAGGTCAATATGCTTAAATTATGAAAATTGGTAATATAACGTTAAAAAACAACTTAATAATGGCACCTATGGCAGGCGTAACCGATTGTGTTTACCGCAGGCTTTGCTACCGCTTTGGTGCAGCGCTGACCGTTACTGAAATGGTTAGTGCAAAGGGCTTGTTTTATTCAAGTGAAGCAACGGGCGACCTGCTTGAGCCTTCAGGTATTCATCCTGAGGCGGCACAGATTTTCGGAAGCGACCCTTCTATTATGGCAAAGGAGCTTGCTCACCCTTTTTTTGAGCCGTTCGATATAATCGATATCAATATGGGTTGTCCTGCACGAAAAATCGTTTCAAACAACGAGGGCAGTGCTTTAATGAAGGATATCCCGTTGGCAAAAGAAATTGTAAGTGCCTGTGTAAGCGCAACAAAAAAGCCTGTTACGGTAAAATTCCGAGCAGGCTGGGATGAATTTTGCGCAGATAAAATGGCGCGTGCGCTTGAAGCAGCAGGCGCAAGTGCTTTAACCATTCACGGTAGAACCACCGTTCAAGGATACAGCGGAAAAGCTGACCTAGATTTTATAAAGCGCGTAAAGGATGCGGTAAATATTCCCGTTATCGCTAACGGAGATATTACCGGCGGTGCTTCGGCAAAGAAAATGCTTGAATATACAGGCTGTGATGCGCTTATGGTCGGTCGCGCCGCACAAGGCAGACCTTGGATATTCGGCGAAATACTTGCGTATCTTAACGGCACCGAATTTTCACTTTCGCATATGGAAAAACTTGATATTGCTTTTGAGCACGGCACAGAGCTTAAAAATTTAAAGGGTGAAAAAAGCGCAATGCTTCAAATGCGCAAGCATCTTTCCTGGTACACCCACGGTATGCGTGATGCGACAAGAATACGCAAAAGCATCAATTCGCTTACCACATACGAGGATTTTAAGGCGCTGATAGAATGGCTTCGTTCCCTTGAAGAGCAATAAGCGCGTCAAAAAGTGTCATCGTATTATTTATTAAAAGGCAGTCAGTTATCTGTTTTTCGGTAATCACGCCAATAAGCTGATTTTCAACATTAAACACAATCACAATGAAAAAGCAGTTACCGTAAAACTTTTTAGCGGTACTCAGCAGGCTTTCATTACCGTACGCTTTAATAAATTTTATACTTTCGGTTTTATTCCATTTACCTTCCCTAAGTTCAATACCTTGGGGTTTTTTTATTGCTTTAAACGATGCTATCAACATAAACACCGACATCACTATACCACTGCTTTTTCCCGATACCGCCATTTCGCAGATACATTTTGAAAAATAAATTAAGGAAATTGTGACGCCCACAAAAAGCGCTACTGCTCTCCCCCGCTTTTTGCCTAAAAATTCTTTTGAGGCTGACATAAAGATTCTTCCGCCATCAAGAGGATACACAGGCAACAGATTTATAAGCGCAATACTGTATGAATACCGCACAAACTCATCCAAATGGTATAAGTAGCCCTGTTGTGCCCCCACATGCCATAAAAAGCCTGTTAAAAGGCTTATCAGCGGTCCTGCCGATGCAATTATCATTTCCTTTGCATTATCATGTTCAAGCCCTTTTATTTGAGCTTCTCCGCCAAACAGGTACAGGGTTATCCGTTCAGTTTCCAATCCCAGTATTTTTGCGCAAATAATATGTGCCGCTTCATGAACTGTTACCGCCATACACACGGTAAGAAAAGTTATTCCGTTACCTGAAAATATCCAAATTAGCGCAAGCAGCACCATTATGGGATCAATATTGATTTTTGTATTTCTTATAAAAAAAAGATTCAAGAGAAATATTCACCTGCATCAAGCGCAACGCAATTATCGTAAAGCTTATAGGTAATATTGCCGTTAGCATATCCGATACATTCGCCTTTTTTAACCTGATCGCCCTGCCGCAAATAGCAGGTCGCATTATAATAAACGCTTAGCTTGCCGTCCGAATGGCGAAGCGTAACCTTTTCGCCGTCAGCCCCCTCAATTTTACCATCTGCCGTTGCCTTTATGCTTACGTATCTTTCACACTCAAAGACGTACTGCACTTCACCGTAAGTACGGTTTACGCTATACACCGCATCCACAGGCTTATTTATTGACGATACCAAAATATCACCCGAAACGCTTGTGCTTTCCCCTTCGTCCTCAATTAAAAAAATCTGACCAAGGCTTTCTTTTATTTTAAAATCCTCTTGCAAGCTATAATTTATTGCTTCTTTTAATTTTATCCCCGTTCCGCTTTTAAATACTATCACGCTTAAGATAATTGCACCAATCAGGCAAACGATTATAATTTTTCTTTTTAACATAACAAAAACCCCCTACGCAAAACATATGCGCAGGGGGTATTTTTTATGCCTGTGTAAATGGTTCAATGGGACGGTGAATGCATACGCTTTCAACAAGACCTATTGCTATCATATTCGTAAGCATATTCGAGCCGCCGTACGATACAAACGGCAAAGGAATTCCCGTTATAGGCATAATACCTATTACCATTCCTATATTCTCAAATATGTGGAACATAAACATTGCCATTACGCCCATTATTATCATTTTACCGTAACGGTCGTGTGCTTTATGCTGAATGAGATACCACATTCTTATTTCCATAGCAACGTAAAGACCGATGAGTATCAATGCACCGAAAAAGCCTAAAGATTCAGCAATGGCGGCAAATATGAAGTCGGTATGTATTGCAAATATATCGCCTGCCTGACTTATTGAATCCACACCTAATATGCCTTTTCCGAAGAAGCCGCCCGAGCCGATAGCATACTTTGCGTACTTAAGCTGATCAACCTCTTCACCGTTAATAAAGTTAAGAATACGGCTTTGCTGCTTTTCGCCCATCAAAAACCAAAGTGCCACGCAAGCTACTATAAATACGCCTAAAATAATAAGTATATGCTTCCAACGTATTCCGCCGGTAAATATCATTGCCACAAAAATGAATACGTAAACAAGAGACGTTCCTATATCCATCTGTGTCAAAAGTGCGCCCGAAAATAATATCATTACCCCGAATATCCAGATAAGATCGGTAAATTTTTCAAGCTTTTCCTTTTTGGAAATAGTCGTGGCAAGCAACAATATCAAACCAAGCTTGCCCACCTCGGTAGGCTGAAAATAAAAGCTGCTTGTTATCTTTATCCAACCGCGCGTACCGCCTTGCTCGTCACCGAAGAATGCCGTGAATATAATTAACCCCAAGCACACGCCAAGCACGACGTACCATATTTTTGAATATATGTGATAGTCAAGCATACCCACGCAAACGAGTGCAAGAAAACCAAACCCTATCCACATAGCGTGCTTTCTTACGGTCACAAAATTTAAGCGGGAAAGCGTTTCAAGAAGGTCTGTTTCCTCACCGCCCTTTGATGCATCTGCAAGTGCCGCAAGAATTGCTATCAAACCGAACAAGCATATTGCGCCTACGATTATGAGTAGAATATATTCAATATTATGCAGTTTTCTTTTATCAAAAATCCACATAGCTACTCCAGTAATTTAAATTATTGAATATATTATATCACACATCAAAAAATTTTTCAACACCTATGATAGCGCCTTAAAAAAATTAACGGGCATTCGTGCCATTAAACAAGCGTTGTTTCCATTACGTTCAATGCTGACGGAAATTTTTTCGTAATCAGGTTCAATATATTTTGCCGCCGCAGAAATCAAATCAGCAGTCATTTTAAGTAAAAATTCAGCGGTAACGTTTGCCCTGTCCCTTGACACTACGCTTTTTAATCTTTCCACCGCCGCTTTTTTTGAATTGCCTCTTTTAAAAAGCCTGAACATCGTTTATTCCCCCTATACCGCCGCTTTTTTTGAGAAGAGCTTATCAATAAGCGCTCCTATGGGATTAAGCGAATTGATGGGAATTTTTTCACCCATAAGCCTTCCTGCGATATTTTCGTATTCCTTTCCTGCCCTGCTGTTAGGAAGATTGATAGCGGATTCGCCTAAATTAGTTGCACGCACTACACTTGAATCATCAATTATTACCCCGATTGCATTCTGACCTAAAATATCCTCCACATCCTCTTTGGAAAGCATATCTCCGCTTCTGACAAGCTCGGGCTTTATTCTGTTTATAACAAGGTCGATATGCCCTATTCCGCTTGATGCCATTATGCCGATAACCCTATCAGCATCACGGACGGACGAAACCTCGGGCGTACAGATCACAAGCGCTTCATCTGCCCCTGCAATCGCGTTTTTGAAGCCTTGCTCAATTCCTGCAGGACAATCAATCAAAACGTAATCGTACTGATTTCTTAATTCGCTTAAAAGATCCTTCATATTTTCTTCAGTAAGCGCATTTTTATCACGGGTCTGGCTTGCAGGCATAAGGCTTAAATGCTCGTTTCTTTTATCGCGTATGATTGCCTGCTTAATGCGACACTTGTTTTCAATTACGTCAACTATATCAAACACCACCCTGTTTTCAAGACCGAGCACGGTATCAAGATTTCTTAACCCGAGATCCATATCTATCAAAAGCACCTCTTGTCCCTTTTTAGCAAGAGCATAACCGATATTTGCACACGCGGTAGTCTTGCCGACTCCTCCTTTTCCTGACGTTATCACTATTGTTCTTCCCATAACCTCACATCCCTCTTTTTTTATTTATCATACATAACGCCTTCAAAAAAAGAAAGAGATGTTTTTGTCGAAATGACGTATTTTACAAAACAAGAAAAAACACAACAAAATGTGCATATGAAAATTGACAAAAATAATGATAGGTTATATAATTAATGTACAGAAAAAATAAAAGGAGTAAAAAAATGAAACAGGCTACAAAACAGAACACTATTGGTGAAATTCTTGAAATGAACAACGAAGTTGCCGCACTCTTTTTAGGCCACGGAATGTTTTGCGTTTCCTGCCCCAGCGCACAAAACGAATCACTTGAAGAGGCTTGCATGGTGCATAATATTGACTGCGATGCACTTTTAGACCTTATAAATAAATTTCTTGCGGCTGACGAGGAGGAATAAAAAAATGATAGCTATCGGTTGTGACCACGGCGGTTATGAGCTTAAGCTTGCCGTTATTGAGCATCTTACAAAAAAAGGCTACGAAGTAAAGGATTTCGGTTGTGACAGCACAAAGAGTGTTGACTATCCCGACTATGCTTATCCAGTTGCAAAGGCAGTTGTATCAGGCGAATGTGAAAAGGGAATTCTTATCTGCGGTACAGGTATTGGTATGAGTATTGCCGCAAACAAGGTAAAGGGTATTCGTTGTGCACTTTGCTCCGATACGTTCTCGGCACACGCAACAAGAGAGCATAACGACAGTAACGTGCTTGCTATGGGTGCACGTGTCGTTGGCTTAAACCTTGCACTTGATATAGTTGACACGTGGCTTGGTGCAGAATTTATGGGTGACAGACACGTACAGAGAATACAGAAGATCACCGATATTGAAAACAACGGCTAAAAGCAAAATTGAACGGTAATATAAAAGAGTCCGATTTTTCGGACTCTTTTTTTACAAAAAAACAAGCACCTGCTTAGGTGCTTATCTTTTATATAATTTTACTGTACTGCAAACTGGCTGTTATACAAATCGTAATAGAAGCCGCGCATTGCCAACAGTTGAGTATGTGTGCCCTGCTCAATTACGTTGCCGTCCTTCATTACAAGAATAAGATCGGCGGACTGTATGGTTGAAAGCCTGTGTGCAACAATAAAGCTTGTTCTGCCCTTTAAAAGTTTTGAGAAAGCATCCTGAATGCGTTGCTCGGTACGGGTGTCGATTGATGAAGTTGCTTCGTCAAGAATAAGCATTGGCGGCGGAGAAAGCATTACCCTTGCAATGCAAAGAAGCTGCTTCTGACCTTGTGAAAGACTTCCGCCATCCTCGCCTATAACAGTATCGTAGCCGTTTTGCATACGCTTGATAAAGCCATGTGCGTGTGCCGCCTCTGCCGCGGCAATAATTTCTTCATCGGTGGCATCTTCCCTGCCGAACGCAATGTTTTCTTTTACAGTGCCTGCTCTTAACCAGGTTTCTTGAAGCACCATTCCGTAATTCTTCCTTAAATCGTGACGGGGTACTTCATTTACGTTTATTCCGTCAACGGAAATTGTACCGCTGTTAACGTCGTAAAAACGCATAAGAAGGTTTATAAGCGTTGTTTTACCGCATCCCGTAGGACCGACTATTGCAACACGCATACCGTCCTTAGCTTCAAGAGAAAGATTTTGAATAAGCTTTTTCTCGGGAACGTATGAAAATGAAACGTTTTCTAATTTTACGTTACCCTCAACGTCATTAAGCTCTCTTGTGCCATCGGGTGTCTGGGGTTCCTCTTCAATAAGCTCAAAAACTCTTGAAGCGCATGCAAGGGCATTTTGCATTTCTGCAACAACGCCGGAAATTTCGTTAAACGGCTTTGCGTACTGGCTTGCATAGTTCAAGAAGACTGTCAATCCACCCACAGTAAGCGATACAGGCACTAAAAACGCACCCAAAAGCGCAACGGTTGCATATACAAGACTGTTTACAAAGCGTGTAGTGGGGTTTGTAAGGGATGAAAAGAATATCGCCTTTAACGAATGCTTTTCAAGTCTTTCGTTCATTTCATCAAACTTTTCTACTGCGTTGTCCGAATAGGAAAATGCTTTAACTACCTTTAAGCCACCAACCATTTCATCAACGTACGCAGTTTGCTCACCGCGGGTTTCGGACTGCTTTTTAAACATTGAAAATGTGCGCTTTGCTATAAAATTGGCAATTAAAAGGGATATGGGTGTCAGTGCAACAACGGCAAGTGCTATTTTCCAGTTAAGCACTATCATAATAACAAGCGTTACGCCTATTGTAACTATTCCGCTGAAAAACTGTGTAAAGCCCATTAATAAACCATCGGCAAACTGATCGGTATCGGAAATAATTCTGCTTACAGTTTCACCCGTAGGATGCGTATCAAGATATTTTAAGGGAAGCTTTTGTATTTTAGAAAATGCGGCTTCGCGGATATCCTTCACAGTACCGTAGGTAATGCGGTTATTTATCATACCGCATATCCATTGTATTACTGCAGTAATTCCCACAACGATACATACCTTGACAATTAAATTTATTACGCCCTGTAAGTCAACGTTTCCTTTGCCCACTATAAGATCGATAGCATCACCGATTATAATGGGAACGTAAAGCGTAAGAAGCACCGTTACTGCCGAAAGCACGATAGAAAGGAAAAGTAACAGTTTGAATCTGCCAAGATATTTAAGTATCTTTGAAAAAACGGTTTTATTCATTGTCTTCCCCCCTCATCTGCGTATAATGTACCTCTTTATAAAGGGGTGAGCTTTCAAGAAGCGCC
Organism: Clostridia bacterium; assembly: GCA_045630945.1. Taxonomy (GTDB): domain Bacteria; phylum Bacillota; class Clostridia; order Christensenellales; family QALW01; genus UMGS1322. Next base: position 5,765 of record JAZQTV010000118.1, on the reverse strand, counting down.
TCGTGCGTCCCCATTGCCGTTATAACGCCATCATCCATTACAAGAATGTTATCGGCGTGCTTTAACGACGAGGTTCTTTGCGAAACGATAAATACCGTGATATCATCCATTCCTTTTATTGCGCTTTGAAGTCTTGCATCGGTCTGATAATCAAGCGCTGATGCAGAGTCGTCAAGAATAAGTATTTTGGGATTTTTAACAAGTGCACGGGCAATGGTAAGCCTTTGCTTCTGACCGCCCGAAAAGTTTCTGCCAAACTGCTCTACAATTGCATCAAGTCCCTCTTCCTTACTCTTTACAACATCAAGCGCCTGTGCTTTTTCAAGTGCAAAATATATTTCCTCATCAGTAGCATTTTCATTGCCCCAAAGAATATTGTCACGGATAGTTCCTTTAAAAAGCTCTGCCTTTTGCGGCACAACCGCTATGATAGAGCGCAGAAAATCCGTATCGTATTCCTTTACGTCATTTCCAAACACCTTTACAGTACCGTCAAAGCAATCGTAAAATCTTGGAATAAGACTTACAACGCTTGTCTTACCTGAGCCTGTACCACCGATGATACCTACGGTTTCACCTTTTTTAACCGTAAACGTCAGTTTTTCTACCGATGGCTCACGGTTATCGCCATACACAAGCGATGCATTATTAAATTCAACTGCAGGTGCAGAAAAATCGAATTCTTTTTTAGTACCGTTTTTCTGTGAGGGCTCGATTTCAAGCACCGCCTGTATTCTGTTACCCGATGCAAATGAACGGGTAATATTGATTATAAGATTCGCAAGCTTTATAAGTTCAACAAGAATCTGCGACATATAGTTATAAAGTGCTATAAGCGAACCCTGCGTGATTATTCCCGTTTCAACCTTTATTGCGCCATTGTATATCAAAAACACGATTGCAAGGTTTATAACAACGTACGTAACAGGGTTCATAAGTTGTGATATTCTGCCTACAAGTACCTGCATCGAAACAAGGTGGTCGTTACGCTCCTTAAACCTTTTTTCCTCATTCTCTTCCTTGCAGAACGCACGGATAACACGGGCACCGTTAAGTGTTTCACGGGTTGACTGAAGTACGCTGTCAAGACGCTGCTGCACCTTTTTGTAAAGAGGAATAGATACGAGCATTACCGTAAAAACTATAACCACAAGCACAGGAATTACCACAACGAATATAAGCGCAAGGCGAACATTCACAAAGAACGCCATTATCATCGAGCCGAACACCACGAAGGGTGACCTTAAAAGCAGCCTTAACGACAGATTAATACCGTTCTGCACCTGATTAACGTCACTGGTCATTCTTGTTATTATCGTTGACTTTCCTAACTTATCAAGTTCGGGATAGCCTAAACGCTGAATATGCTCAAAAAGCATATATCTTACGTGCTTTACCACACCTGTTGCGGCTTTAGCGGCAAAATACTGCGCAGTAACGGAAAACAGTAAGCCTAATACTGCAAAGCCTGCAAGAATAAGGCACATATTTATTATGTATCCCTTCCCCTTGCCGCCTGTAATTCCGTTATCGATAAGCGCCGCAATAACAAGGGGCACAAAAAGCTCAAACAAAGCTTCAAGCATTTTAAGAAGCGGACCTAATACCGTTTCTTTTTTATATTTTCCAAGTAATTTAAGTAATTTTAACATTTGCTTTCCTTATAATAACAATCGTTTTCTATTGAGCATCCGCCGCATTTTGTACAGCCTTCCTGCATAAAGGGCGGAAGTTTATATTTAACAAGCATTGCACCTAATTTTAAGCTCATTTTTATGAGTTCATCAGGCGCACATGGCTTTAACAATGAATAATCACAGTTATCCATGGGTCTAAACGGCATAATCGTGGGAAACACACCCTTTGATGCAAGCCATTCACATTCAGTTATTATATCCTCGGCAGGCTGAATACCACCGATTAAAACGCTTGAAACCTGCCCCCAGCCAAATATTTCAACCGCTTTTTCAAGTGCGTTGTGATAATGCTGATAGCTGATCCTTGACTTTCCGGGACATATCTTTCTTCGAAGCGCAGTATCGGCTATTTCAAGATTCATTATTACCGCGTTTACACCTGCCGCCTTCAGCGCCTCAAGCTTGGTTAAATCAGTAGGCGGCGCAAACTCAATTGCAATTGGACAGGATGAAAATTCACGTATTCCCTTTGCGACAGATATCCAATAATCCACCATATTATCAGGATTTTTATACGTACCTCCCGAAAAATTAAGGGTCCAATGAGGAATTTTTTCAAAAAGCATTTTTATTGCCGCACACAGCTCATCCCTATCAACAGGTGCTTTGTCCTTACATTCCAACGAGCAGAACTTGCACTTATTTTCGGGGGTATCGTAACAACAGCTTGTGCTTGGCCAGATATTTATACAACCATCGGCATGAAGGCGTGCAAGTTCATCAAGCACGGTGTCTGTCTTTGGAAGCTCGTTAAAGAAGTCCACCTTGAATTTTTCATTATCCTTGGTTATAAAATATCGGTCTTCTATCTTTCTTAATACGTAAGGCGAGCGAGTCGAATATTCCTCTGCAATGCTGACGCATGCAGTAGCCCCCTCTACCTTAAGATTTACCGCATCAATAAAGCCTTTATTGTAGAAGTGGGGATATTCCTTTTCTAAAGCCTCCCTGGTGTCACTGTGAACACTCATACCAAGGCACAAAAGCTCCGCCTTAAGCCTTATAATATCTGTCATCGCTATTCACCCCTTTTCATAACCCGCGGGTAGCAGTTTTTTTTGTATTGCGGACAGCCAAGACATTCCTTAATGAAATTATCATCGGTTATTTCCTTAAACCCGTTATTTAAAAAGAATTTATAATTACGCGCAGTAAGATATACCGTGCCTTCATTTTTGAGAATTTTTTCAAGCATCCGTCTGCCTATACCCGTTCCCCGATATTCTTCCTTAACGCCAATGTAATCAAGAACGGTTTTAAAAAAACGTTTCGATACGGTAGCTGCAGAAATAATCACACCATTTTCATAAAGCACAAGGCTTTTTTGAGGATTCATTTCATTTACCCAATCATCCTCTATCTCAAGTTCACATTTTTTATAGAACTCGGTTAAAACATTATGCTCAAATACCTCTTTAAATTCCATTTTATCACCTAAAATACATTTTACCACAACATTTTGATACTGTAAAACCTCTTTTTAAAAAAAACGCTTTAAATTATACGATTTTTTTGTTATAATATATTACATAAATTTATTAGGAGTGTATTAATATGGTTAAACACGTAATTCTTTGGCAGTTAAATGATGATTTACAGGGTGATGCACGCACCAAGGTACTTAACGAGGCTAAGGCAAGCCTTGAAGCACTTAAGGGTAAGATTGACGGACTTACCGACATCAAGCTTAACATTGTACCGCTTCCTTCCTCGAATGCAGATATGATGCTTGACAGCACCTTTGTTTCGGAGGATGCTTTAAAGCAATATCAGGTACATCCCGATCACGTTTATGCGGCAAACACCTATATCCGCCCGTTCACAAAGGCAAGATTGTGCCTTGACTTTGAAGAATAATAAGGCTTTATGTGTTATCTTCCCCTTATTTTAAATGCTTAAATCAAGGGGAATTTTATTTTACTTGAAATATTTGCCTTTTAGTGCTATAATACTAAATATTGAGTTAAATCTACAGGAGGTTATATATGCGACACAAAATAATTGACGTTGAAGAGAATTCCGTTTGCTATGAGCTTGGTGTAAGACCCGGTGATATTCTTGTTGCTATAAATGACCAACCTGTAAGGGATATTCTTGATTATCAGTATTACGATGCAATGAACGAGCTTACGGTTACCATTATTGAACAGGACACAAATGAAGCCGTACTGTTCGAAATAGAAAAATACGATCACGAGCATCTTGGCTTAAGATTTGAAAACGATCTTTTATGTATGCGCAACTGCTCAAACAAGTGTATTTTCTGCTTTGTCGATCAGCTTCCGCAGAATATGCGTAAGACGTTATACGTTAAGGATGACGATTGGCGTATGTCGGTGCTTTTTGGAAACTACGTTACCCTTACTAACGTTTCCGAGCGTGAAATACAGAGAATAATCGATCAGCACATTTCACCGTTATACATTTCCGTTCACGCAACGGATACGGAACTCAGGCGCCATATTTTAGGCAATCCCAAGGCTCAGGACATAATGGGTATTTTGCGCCGCTTTGCAGAGGCAGGCATTTACTTTCACACTCAAGTTGTTTTGTGCCCCGAAATTAACGATGGCTTCCAGTTAAGAAAAACCTTTGAGGATCTTTTTACCTTGTACCCGTACTGTCAGTCACTTGCGGTTGTTCCCGTTGGGCTTACCTATCACAGAAAAAAGCTTCACAAATTGAAGAAGTTCTCAAATTCGGATGCACGGCATATAGTTGAAGAAATCACAAAGTGGCAGGAAAGCTGCCTTGAATTTAAGGGCTCGCGCTTCATCTTCCCCTCTGACGAATTTTACGTGCAGGCAGGTATCCCCGTGCCTTCAGCAAATGACTACGAGGATTTTGTGCAGATAGAAAACGGTGTGGGTATGCTTGCAAAGTTCAAGCAGGAACTTCTTGATTATATACCCAATATGCCTCCGTGGATTCCCGATCGAAAGGTTTCTATCGCAACGGGTGTTTCTGCGGCAGGCTTTATGGCAGAGATGGTTGGAATACTTAATGAGCATTTTCCCAATCTCACGGTTAATATCTTCCCTATCACCAACTTCTTTTTCGGTGAGTCAGTTACGGTTACAGGTCTTTTAACGGGCCGTGATATTGCCGTTCAGCTTGACGGAAAGGATACGGGTAGCGAGGTATTTATTTCTGACGTTATGCTTCGCGGTGAAAACGGAAAATTTTTGGACGATCTTTCCGTAAGTGACGTCGAAAACTGGATAAACAAAAAAGTTACGCCCATCGAAAACACAGGTGCCGCTTTTGTTCAGGCGCTTTTGGGCATAAAGGAGAGCTGATATATGAAACCGCTTGTTGCCGTTGTAGGCAGACCAAACGTTGGTAAATCAACATTTTTTAATAAGCTTTCGGGCAAAAGACTTTCCATTGTTGAGGATACGCCCGGTGTAACACGTGACCGACTTTATACCGATGTTACGTGGCTTGATCATTCCTTTACGCTTATTGATACCGGCGGTATTGAGCTTAAAAGTGATGATATTTTCTATAACGAAATGCTTAAGCAGGCTGAAGTTGCCGTTGAAACTGCAGACGTTATTCTTTTCTTTACAGATGCAAGACAGGGTATGCTTTCTGCCGATCAGGACGTTGCTGATTACTTAAGAAAGAAGCACGATAACATCATTCTTGTTGTAAATAAGGTTGACGGACCTACGTACGAGGATAACGTTTACGATTTTTATTCCTTAGGTCTTGGCGAGCCTTGCGCAATATCCGCACTTAATATGATGGGTATTGGTGATTTGCTTGACAGAATAGTTGAAAACTTCCCCCACAATTTAGATGAGGACGAGGAAGACGATACAATAAAGATTGCCGTTGTTGGTAAGCCTAACGCAGGTAAATCTTCACTTGTTAATAAGCTTTTGGGACAGCAGCGTTCAATTGTAAGCAATATTCCCGGAACCACACGTGATGCTATCGATACCCCATTTGAAGCCAACGGACAAAAATACGTGCTTATTGATACTGCGGGTATCAGACGCAAAAAGTCCATTGACGACGGCACTGTTGAGCGTTACAGCGTTATACGTTCACTTGATGCTA
>JAZQTV010000117.1:0-4986 GCA_045630945.1 Clostridia bacterium | reverse complement strand
ACGTACATTTTTATAATTTTGAACGCATCAATATGAAAAACGGCCTTACTCCGTTTGAAATCCGGAGTAAAGCCGCGTAAATCAATAAAATTCTACGATAGGGTGTTTGTTTTCGTGTCCGTTCGTCTGGATACGGTCCATACCTTGCAGGGTGCTTTATTTTTTGCTTCATTTCTTTTCAACTACCGTTCCCGTATAATAGTGAGTCAATATTTCTACATAGCTTGTTCCGTTCTTTGCCATTTCCTGCGCGCCGACCTGACTCATACCCACGCCGTGACCGTACCCCTTCATAATGAAGGTTATTTCGTTTTCGCCTGTTTCAAAGGTAAAATCCGTTGAACGTAAGCCAAGCACTTTTCTTAACTCAGTTGCCTTGACGGATTTTTCACCAAGCTTTACGGTAGATGCCCTGCCCGATGCGGTATATGATATTATTTTTATATCGATATCGTTCAGTTCAATATTAAAGGCAGGATTAACCTTTTCTAAAAATTCTTCCTTGGTAAAGGTCATAGATTTTGAATATTCGTTATTGCTTTCGCTTATTTGCGTGGAAACGCTTTTAAGGTAAGGATAAGTGCCCCCGAACACCGCAACGCAATCCTCGGTCTGCCCTACACTTGAGGAATGGTATAATGCGCAAATTGATTTTCCGTCATACTTGATTATCTGCCCCTTCGTAGCGTACACCGCCTGCTTTATTTTAGCATAGTATTCTTCATAGTGTTCGCCCCATTGCAAGCGCATTTTTTCATCCGATTTATACGCCTGACAATGCGCACTTTCGGTGCATATATCACCACCGTTTGCACAGCCACCCTTTTCTGCTTTATAGACGAGATACGTGCGTGCGGCAACCGCCTGCGCCTTAAGTGCTTCCATCTCATATGAGGGATATACCTCGCCCGCAACCACACCGATAATATATTCTTCAATATCGGTTTCAAGAATTTGGGTGCCGTAGTTTACAAGCACGGTCTGCTTGTCTTCCTTAACGTACACCGAATCGGTGATTTGCGAGTTTCCCTTGCCGATGGTTATTTTTTCGTTTTCACCTTCACCAAACACCATTACCGTAAACGCAAGTATAATGGCGGCAACGGTAAAGCAAGCTGTAATTTTAAATTTCTCAAGCATTATTTTCACCTAATCAATAACATACGGTATCCCTGTTACCTTTACGTTTCCCGACGATATCTCTTTTAAAAAGGGATTCCTTATTTCAATGTTATTATCCTTTGGTGAAATATATTCCTTTACAATCACGCATCCCGGAATTTTTTTTGCGTTCTCCTTATCCGTATCGGCTAATTTATAAACGAAGTATCCGTTTGCCTGCCATTTTTGACTATCCGTTAATATTTTATCGGCAATACTTTCGTTTTTGGTTACCGCATACACCTTTGCAGGTGTTTTATCAAACACAGTAAACGTGCAAAAAGAAAATATCAATATTACCATTATCACAAGAACCGTTATATATTTTTCCATAAAAAAAACCCTCCGTATCCGATTTTGGACAGGAGGGCTGTTTTTATTCTGAAATTTTTATCATTGCCTTTACTTCGTTTTCAAAGGTCTTAAGTGTAAAACTTCCGTCCCGATAAACAAGATAACCACGGAAATCATTCTTGGGCAACGATACGGAACCGGGATTAAGATATATAATATCCTCAGTTTCCTTTATTTCGCCTATATGAAAATGACCGTTTATAAGTATATCGCCCTTGTTTAAAAGCGGCGGCTTATCAAGGGAAAATAAATGACCGTGTGTTACAAACACCTGTCTTTTATCAAGAAACAGTGTTAACGAATCCTGCATCATAGGAAACTCAAGCACCATCTGATCAACCTCAGAATCACAGTTTCCCCTTACCGCAAGAATATTCTGCTTGTTTTCGTTAAGCATTGAAGCAACCTCCATAGGCTGATAATCCCTTGGAAGCGGATTTCTTGGGCCGTGATACAACAAATCGCCCAAAAGAACAAGTTTATCTGCCTGCTCGTTCTTAAATGCTTCAAGTACCTTTTTTGCATAATATGCCGAACCATGTATATCCGACGCAAACATTATCTTCATAAAAAAATCACCTCGTACTTGTCAATACCTGTGATAGTATATGATAAAAAAATTTCCTTGTCAATCTAAAAATGTAGTGCAAAATGCACCGACATATGATATAATACTATAATAATATACATTTAGGAGTGTACACTTATGAAATATCTTGTTTTACTTGGCGACGGTATGGCTGATCTTCCCTTAGACGAATTACAGGGAAAAACACCTATGGAATGCGCTAAAAAGCCTTTGTTTGATTATATGGCTTCAAAGGGCGAGGTTGGTATGGTAAACATTACCCCTCAAGGCTGTAAAGGCGGCAGCGACGTTGGCAATCTTTCAGCTATGGGTTATGACCCCCGTATATATCTTACAGGTCGCGCACCCCTTGAAGCTGCAGCAATGGGCATTAAAATGAACGATACTGACATCGCTTTAAGATGTAACCTTGCCTGCGTTTCGGATGACGAGATTTATGAAGAAAAAACAATGATCGACTATTCAAGCGACGAAATCACCACCGCTGAAGCAAGCGAGCTGATTGAAACGCTTAACGAGGAGCTTGGAAGCGATATTTTAGAGTTTTATGCAGGTATTTCCTACCGTCATATTCTTATTATTCACGGTGGCGATGCTTCCGTTACGCTTACACCGCCCCACGATATTACAGGTAAGCCTGTAAAGGAATATTTGCCCAAAGGAAACGATATGCTTCTTGACCTTATGAAGAAGAGCCACGAGATACTTAAAAACCATCCCGTAAACCTTAAGCGTAAGGCTAACGGCAAGCGTATGGCTAACACATGCTGGTTCTGGGGCGTAGGCAGTAAGCCGGGACTTTCACCCTTTAAGGAAAAGTATAACATGAGCGGCGCGGCTGTTACTGCAGTTGATCTTGTAAGGGGTATTGCACGCCTTGCAGATATGAATACCTATGACGTTGAAGGCGCAACAGGCACACTTGAAACCAATTTTATGGGTAAGGCTAAGGCGGCACTTACAGCATTTGACGAAGGTCACGATTTTTGCTATCTTCACTTTGAAGCACCTGACGAGTGCGGTCACCGTGGCGAGACACAGAGAAAGATTAAATCAGTTGAAATGCTTGATACCGTGCTTACCTTTGTTATAAACGGTCTTCGTGCACGCAACGAGGAATACGGCGTACTTATTATGCCCGACCACCCCACACCCATTTCAACAGGCTCACACTCAAGTGCACCCGTTCCTTATGCTATATATTACAGCAATAACGAGAAAAACAGCGGTGTAACAAATCTTTGCGAAAAGACTGCCGCTGAAACAGGCATTGTTCAGGAGCCCGGCTTTGACCTTTTAACAAGATTCTTCAAGGGAGTTTAGGTCGATGGAAAATAATCCGATACTTTCGGAAAAGGCACAGGCAAAATTTGACGATAAGCGATTTCCTAAAACGTGGCAAGCTATGCTTGCCGCGGCGCTTATGAACGTTTCCGTATATGCGGCTTTATATTTGATTTCAAATTTTCTTCAAATATTCCACGTAACTTTTAAAAGTGAGTTTGGGGTTGATATGTTCGGTGCGGTACTTTCACAGTTTTTTGCACTACTTATACTTCCCTTATGCTTTGTACTTTTTGCAAAAAAGGATTTTAAAAGCACCTTCAGGCTAAAAAAAGGAATTGACCCGCTTCAGATATTACTGTTATTTGTTATCAGCGTAGGCGCATTTTACTTGTTTCAGGTAATTAACGTTGTTTTTGTTGATACCGCAATCACGTACTTTGGCGAGCCTGCGGAACGTTCGGGTACAACACCCGCTTCAAACATTTCACAGCTTCTTTTTGAAATAGTTATTGTTGCAGGCTTACCCGCCATATGCGAAGAATTTTTCTTCCGCGGATTAGTGCTTCGTGCTTTTGAAAGACATTCAAAAATCAGCGCGATACTTATTTCTTCCGCAACGTTCGCAATTATGCACGGCAATCTTCAACAGCTTTTATATGCTTTTATGATTGGTTTGTTGCTTGGTACTTTAACAGTATTGACCGATTCAATTCTTGCCGGAACAGTAATACATTTTACCCTTAATATGACATCGGTAATTATTACTTATCCGCCTATTAACAATCCGATTGATAAATTTGCACAAGCAAACCCAAACTTATTTTCGCTTATTGTTTTAGTTGCACTTCCTGCGGTTGCCGCATTAGCTTGCGCACTGTTTATTAGCTACACCTCAAAAAAGAACAAGGCACTTTACGGAAAAAGCGTTGTAAGTGATCTTAACCACGCTTCACTTATGCCTAAAAGTACAGTTTATCAAAAAATTGCGCTTGTTTTTTCTGCAGTTGCTTTCGTATTATTTAACGTTGCTTCAATGTATTCGTTATGGGTGGGTAAATAGATATGGCACTTAAAATTATCGCAGTAGGTAAGCTGCAAAAAATGTATCAAGAAATTCAAAACGAATTTGAAAAGCGTATGTCACGGTATTCCAAGCTTCAGATTATTGAGGTTAGCGACGAGCAAGCACCCGAAAAGCTTTCTGAAGCGCAAAGGCAAGCAGTTATGCTTACCGAATGGGAGAAAATTGAGAAAAAGCTTGATCAAAACGATTTTCTTATAGCACTTGATTCCACGGGCAAAAAGCTTTCAAGTCAGGCGCTTGCACAGAACATTGAGCTTTGGCAACAAAACAAGAACATTGTTTTTGCACTTGGCGGCTCGTTAGGCTTTCACGAAAACGCATTAAAGCGTGCCGATTACGTGCTTTCGCTTTCGGCAAAAAGGATAGTTATCGGCGGCAGACGGCAGATAAAGCGCGCAACCGCGTTGCTGCTAAAGAGATATTCCGACGCAGAAATAGTTTCCCTGCCCGACGAGGAAACCGAGGCAAAAACGGCAGAGGGCAATGTGAAAATTTACGAGCTTGCCGACCT
>JAZQTV010000116.1:0-6981 GCA_045630945.1 Clostridia bacterium | reverse complement strand
TAAAAATTTCACCGGCATGCGTATTGGACAGGTTGGTGCAAGGCCTGCACCGTTCTTTTCGGTTATCTGGAACGAGGGCGAGCTTATGCAAAAGTTCGGTGTAAGAATTACACCCGTAAACTTTGCAATTCTTCAGGACAGATATAATAAGAATATGAGCGAAAAGAAGGACGAGATTGCAAAATTCGTTCAGATGTTCAAGGATAATTATAAGATGGACGAGCTTACCCCTAATTATCTTGAGCGTATGGCTTGTCTTTGCGTTACTTATATCGGCTTGTTTGAAGAGTTCAAGCTTGATATCATTTCGGCTGAATGCTGGACTGCTACCCCCGTTATGTTTGACGGACTTGCACCCTGTGCAGTATACGGTATATTGAACGATATGGGATATATGATTGTATGCGAAAGTGATATTCACTGTGCGCTCACAATGGTGCTTCTTGAAAGTGCTACCTTCGGTAAAAAGCGTCCCTTCCTCGGTGAATTTACCGTACGCCATCCCGAGAATAAGAATGCTGAGCTTTTGTGGCATTGCGGTCCCTTTCCGCTGTCGGTTAAGGCTCCCGATTCAACTGCACGCCTTGTAAATCAGCGTGAGTGGTTCAGGGGAAAAGACGGTACGTATACTCTTGCACGTATTGATCAGGAAAGCGGTAATTATATGATACTTGCCGGAACGTGCAAAACCGTAAAGGGTCCCGAAACGCACGGTACGTACATCTGGGGTGAGTTTGATGACCTTCAGAAGTGGGAAGATAGGCTTCTTGACGGTCCATATATCCATCATTTCGTTGAGGTTGAGGGCGATTACGTTAAGGAACTCAGAGAATTCACAAAGTATTTCAAGAACTTAAATATTGACAAAACTATTGACTAAATAGGAGATTTGATTATGCAGAAGGATGGATTTTTGCAGGCAATGATACTTACTGAACTTGAAGATGCAGTAGGTATTGAAAACTGTTCTACAAGGGAAATTGATAAGGTTACGCACAGTGTTGACTATTTCTGGCTTTCACGTATGTGGGCTGACCGCGGCAGAAGTATGCCTCAGGCAGACTTTGTTGTAGCACCCAAGGATGCTGAAGAAACCTCAAAGGTTTTAAAGATCGCAAATTACTATAAGATTCCCGTTACAACGTGGGGCGGCGGTGCAGGTTCACAGGGCGGTGCATTACCTGTGTGCGGCGGCATTATTCTTGATACAAAAAGAATGAATAAAATTTACGAAGTAAATACCGATGCAATGTATATCGAATGCGGTACAGGTGCTATTTATAAGCATATTGAATGGGCGGCTAACGAGGTTGGTAAAGCAACAATGCATTATCCTTCTTCACTTACCTGCTCAACCGTAGGCGGCTTCCTTGCACACCGCGGTATTGGTGTTGTTTCAACCAAATACGGCAAGATTGACGATATGGTGCTTCAGCTTGAGGTAGTATTACCTAACGGTGATATTATCTACACTTCACCTGCACCCAAGCATGCGGCAGGTCCTGACCTTAACCAGATTTTTATTGGCTCTGAGGGTACTCTCGGCGTTATCACAAAGGCACAGATCCGTATTTTCGATCAGCCTGAAGAAAGACGCTTCCGTGGCTTCTTATTTAAGGATATGAACGCGGCATTCAAAGCAAGCAGAGAACTTTTACAGAAGTTTAAGCCTTCCGTTATGCGTCTTTACGACCCTGCAGAAACAGCTTCACTTATCAAGAAGATAGTTGGTGTTGAACGCGATGGTGCATTTATGAATGTTGCTTACGAAGGCGTAAAGGAAATGGTAGAGGTAGAAGAAAAGATACTTCTTGATACCTTTAACAAATACGGTGCTGAGGATCTTGGCAGTGAGTACGGTGAAAAATGGTGGGAAGAAAAGATTACGTTCTTCTATCCCGGTCATATGATGGATATTCCTCAGATGTTCGGTACAATGGATACAATTGCACCTTACGGCAAGATTGAAGAAATATATTGGGCTATGAAGGAAGCTATCGAAACCAACTTCCCTCAGGCAAAATTCATTGCTCACTTCTCGCATTGGTATGAGTGGGGCTCGATGATTTACGATAGATTTATCGTTGAAGGCAAGGACGTTCCTGAAGATCCGGTTGAAGCAATGCGCTTGCATCAGCAGATTTGGAACTGCGGTGTTCGTACTGCAATTGCACACGGCGGTGTAGTAAACGACCACCACGGTGTAGGTATTAAGCTTGGTAGGCTTATGAAGGAACAGTACGGTCCTGCAATGCAGGTGTTTGAGGGCATCAAGAAATCACTTGACCCCAACGGCATAATGAATCCCTTTAAATTAGGTCTTTAATCGGAGGTAATATAAAATGAATGATATTTGCAAAAAGCACGTTGATTCCTGCCGTTTCTGCTGGATGTGTCGTCATATTTGTCCCATAGGTAATACAACAGGTCTTGAAAGAAATACTTCTCGTGCAAGGGCGCTTGGTCTTTCCCTTGTAAACAGAGGTGTTTACGATATTTCTGAGGTTATAGATAACGTATACGAATGCGCTTGCTGCGGTGCGTGCACAAAGGAATGCGTAACAGGATGGGATCCTGTAATGTTTGCAAAGCAGGCACGTGTTGATGCCGCGCTTGAAGGCAAGCTTCCCGAATACATAAACGTTCTTGTAGATAACTGCATCGAAACAGGTAACGTTTACGGTAAAACTGAAATTTCTGTAGAGCTTAAGAATGCTATCAAAGCACATTCAGCTAACACAGATACACTTTTGTTCCTTGGCGTAGATGCACGCTATATGGCACCCGAATGCGCAGTAAATGCAATCAAGGCTCTTGAAAAAACAGGTATTGAGTTTACTGTTCTTGAAAACGAGCTTCCCAGCGGTCAGCAGCTGGAGTATCTTATAAGCGAGGTTGACGAAACAAAGCAGCAGATGGAAGCTTGTGCAAAGGCTATTAACGGATTTAAAACCGTTATTGCTTACGATCCTCAGGATGCAAAGGTATTTAAGCGTGAATATAAGGAATGGAACATCAAACTTGATGCTACCGTTAAAACCTATACACAGGTTCTCAGCGAGAATATAAAGAACCTTAATGCAAAGAAAACAGATAAGGCAGTAGTTTTCCAGGATCCTTTCCAGCTTTCGCGTGATCTTAGCGAAACCGAGGAAGCACGTAACGTTGTAAAAGCATACTGCACCTTAAACGAGATGCTTGTTTATGGCAAAGATACAATGTGGGCAGGTAATATTCTTATGGCACAGTGGATGCCCGAGGTTATTAAGGGTGTTGCAGAAAACAGAATCGCAAACGCAAAGGGCGTTAATGCTGATACTATCGTAACTGCATCTGTTTCCGAATACGTAAGCCTTAAGAATGCTCAAAAAGACGTTGAAATTATTTCTATTGAAGAGCTTATTTTAAAATAAGGGGGGAATAAAAATGTTAGTAAATCTTGATTACGTTCTTGCACTTGCAAAAAGCGGAAAATTCTGTATTCCCGCATTTAACGTATATAATATGGAAACAGTAATGGGCGTTATTCAGGCGGCTGAAGAAGCAAGAGCACCCATTATAATACAGGTTTATCCCAGATTAATAAATGAAGGAAGCGGATATTATCTTGCACCCATCATTCTTGCTGCGGCTAAAAAGGCAACAGTACCCGTTTGCTTCCACCTTGACCACGGCCCGTCGGAAAAAGAGATAATCAGAACTCTTACTTACGGTGCAACAGGTATTATGATTGATGGTTCAGTACATTCTTTTGATGAGAATGTAAGAATCACAAAAAGCGTAGTTGAAATGTGCCGTGACCTTAACGTTCCCGTTGAGGGTGAACTTGGCCATATAGGCAGTGTTAATGATGAAGCTATGGATGAATTTACATCACCCAAGGAAGCAGGCATCTTTGTAAAGGAAACGGGTGTTTCCTGTCTTGCAGTGCTTATCGGTAACGCACACGGTCATTATAAAAAGACACCTAAGCTTGATATCAACCGTGTAGGCGACATATATAACGAAACAGGCGGCATTCCGCTTGTTCTTCACGGCGGTTCAGGTATTCCTGACGAGCAGGTTAAGGATGCTATACGTGCAGGTATCAGAAAAATGAACATCGGTACCGACGTATGCTGTGCATTTGTTGACGGTGTTACAAAGGAAAGTGCGAAGCCCGATCATCCCATTGCAGTAGATTTGTTTATGAAGAGCACGATCGCAAGCGTAAAAGAGCTTGCTCGTGAGAAAATTGCGCTTACAGGTGCGTACGGTAGGGCGTTATGGTAAGTAAAATAGTTGGCATCGGTGCCTGCGTAATGGATACTCTTCTTACGGTACCAAGTTACCCTGATGAAGATACTAAAATGCGGGCAACCTCATCAAAGATTGCAGGCGGCGGTCCCTGTGCAACAGGAATAGTTGCCGCAAGCAAATTAGGCATTTCTGCAGGTTATATCGGTGTGCTTTCAAGCGATAACAGCGGCAGATTTTTGCTTGAGGATTTTAAAAAATATAACGTAGATACTGATAACGTTGACGTTATAGATGGTTACCGTTCGTTTGCAAGCGTTATCTGGCTTTGTGAAGATAAAGCAACAAGAACCTGCGTTTTTGACAGGGGAAATCTGCCTGTGTTGGTAATTGACGAAAAGAAGGCAGAGGCAGTAAAAAATGCACAGATTCTTATGGTTGACGGTAATGAACTTTCAGGTGCGCTTGATGCGGCAAAGATTGCGCGTGAAAACGGAACCAAGGTGCTTTACGATTGTGGCGGACTGTATCCCAACGTTGAAAAATTACTTGCGCTTACGGATATAATGATTCCGTCGGAAGAGTTTTCGTTAAAGCATACAGGCTGTGATAACGTGCAGGATGCGGCAAAAAAGCTTATGGAAACGTATTCTCCCGAAATAGTTGTTATCACCTGCGGTAAAGAAGGCGGAGTGTATTACGACGGTAGTGAGATGATTTCCTATCCGGCATTCAAGGTTAATGCGGTGGATACTAACGGTTCGGGCGATGTGTTTCACGGTGCGTTTGCGGCAGGTATTGCATACGGCTTGGATTATAAAAAATGCTGTTATTTTGCAAGTGCTACTTCTGCAATTAAATGCACGGGAATAGGTGCAAGAGAAAGCGTACCCGATTATAATAGGGTTATTGAATTTTTGAAGGAGAACGGTTATGAATTATAAAAAAGCATACAAATCCCAAAAGGGTTATACGCCTATTTGTAAAATAGGTGAGTGCACCTTAAAGAAGCTTGAGTTCGGTATTATTGAGCTTGACAAGGGTGAAAAGCTTGATTTTTATACCGAAGATAAGGAAACTGCGTTTATAATGCTTCAGGGACACGTAAACGTTGTTGCAGGCGAAGAAAGCTGGCAGAATATCGGTAACAGAATGACTGTATTTGAAAACCGTAAGGCAGAAAGCTTTTATATGCCGAGGGAACAGGCACTTACCATTGAAGCAATTGACAAGGTTAAAATTGCAGTTTGTGCTACACCCGTTACTGAAAAGACTGCTCCTCAGGTACTTCGAGAGGATCACACGGTACTTAAGCTTTTAGGTGAACAGCCTTTCCAGCGTGAAACAAGCTTTATAATTGACGGTAATTCTAACGCAAAAATACTTACAATCGGTGAAGCATATTGTGCTGAAGGTAACTGGGCAGGATTCCCACCCCATAAGCACGATGAGGACAATATGCCTACTGAGTGCATTTGTGAGGAAATATATTATTTCCTTTTCGAGCCTGAGCAGGGCTTTGCAGTTCAGTGCCTTTATACTTCCGACGGTTCGGTTGACGAGGCATACAGGGTGAAAAATGATGAGCTTGTTGAGTTCCCTTACGGATATCATACAACAGTTTCCACACCCGGCTATAAGACGTATTTCCTTTGGCTTATGGCGGGCGATTATCAGGGCTTTAACAGAAGTAGCGATCCTGAACACGCTTGGATAGAAAAAAGATAATAGAGGTATTTTATGAAATATCTGTTAGGTATTGACTTTGGCGGTAGCTCGTCAAAGTCAACCTTAATTAACGAAAACGGAGCGATCGTTGCCGTAAGCAAGTCGGAATACCCGACGTTTCATCCTTCGCTCGGCTTTTGTGAGCAGGATCCGGATTCGTGGATAACAGCGCTTTGTGAAAATACAAATGCTTTAATCAAAAAAAGCGGGATAGATGCAGGGGATATATTATCCGTTGCCATCGATTCCGCCACGCATACATGGATAGGTACTGATGAAAGCTTTAAACCACTTTTTCCCGCAATACATTGGACGGACAGCCGCTCCAAAAAACAGTCTGTTGCACTTAGGGAAAAATACGGTGAAGAGATATTTAAGCTTACTTTTCACAAGCCGGATACCATATGGACGATGCCGCAGATGCTGTGGGTAAAGGAACACGACCCCGAAAGCTACGGCAAAATAAAGCACGTTTTCTTCGAAAAGGATTACGTAAGGTTCTTTTTAACAGGCGAATACTGTACTGATTATATCGATGCCGAGGGCAGTATGCTTTTTGATATGAATACTTTTTTATGGTCAAGAAAGCTTGCCGATATGATTGGTTTGGATGTTTCTGTGCTTCCGCCCCTTAAAAATGCAACCGATATTGCAGGATACGTTACTTCAGAAGCCGCAAGGCTTACAGGCTTAAAGGAAGGCACCCCCGTTATTACAGGTACAACTGATACGGTTATGGAGGTGTTTGCTTCAGGCGCAGTAAATAAGGATGACGTAACGGTAAAGCTTGCAACTGCGGGCAGAATATGCGTTATAACCGATAAGCCGTATCCTGATAGGGATGTTGTTAATTATTCTCATATTGCAAAGGGACTTTGGTATCCCGGTGCCGCGACAAAAGCTGCGGCTTCATCGCTTAGCTGGTATATGGAAGCCTTTAACGGTGATTATGATAAGTTGTCAGACGCAGTTGACGGAATTGACGTTGGCAGTGAAGGCTTGTTCTATCATCCGTAT
>JAZQTV010000115.1:0-7484 GCA_045630945.1 Clostridia bacterium | reverse complement strand
GCATCAATGCTTGCAACAGACGATGCTTCAACTGTTGCAGTGTACTTCCAGGAAGGTCGTACAACGGAAACAGGTACTATTAAGATGCTTAAAACCGATGCTACCTATAAGGCATATTGGTTTAACACCTTAACAGGTAAGTATATCAAGGTTGCTGACAACATTACTGCAACGGGCGGTACTTACGTTATGCCCCCAAAGCCCACTCTTATGGATTGGGTATTCGTAATGACTACCGGTGAAATCAAGAACGTTGCAGAAGAGAGCGCGTTTGTTGAGCTTAATGCAAACTATGATCAGGTTGCTGTAACAGGTACACTTGCAACACCCGTTAAGGTAACTGCTCTTGGTGGTATTTCATATTCAGGCGGTACAAACAAGGGCTCACAGAAGATGAAGGACAACACTTCATATCTTTACGATAACAATGCTGAAACAGTATGGGAACCCTTTGCAAACCGTGTTTCACAGACCATTATCTATGATCTTGGTCAGGCACACGACCTTGCACACGTTACCATTACTCCCAAGGAGGGAACTATAATCCCCAGATTCCGTATTGAAGGTTCAAACGACGGTGTTAACTGGACAATTATTACCAATACTGCAACCCGTGAGGCTAATAACCCCGGTGCAGGAAGTGAGCCGCTTAAGGGTGCATTCAGATACGTTAAGATACTTCTTCTTAATGCTGATACACTCAGAATTGAGAAGGATGCAGTAAACAGCCAGCCCTATAAGTGCTATTGGAACGAAGAAACACAGAACGCATATTCAATAACCCAGATTACCGACATCAACGTTTATACAAACGGTGCGGTAGAGGTTGTTGGCAGCGATAACGGTGTAAATAATGGCATGAACGACGTTGTAAACAATACAGTTGGTGGCAGCAGTGCTGCAAAAACCGTTGTATTCTGCGCGGCAGGTGCGGCGGCTGTTTCGGCGGCAAGTGCGGCGGTATTCGTTGTAGTTAGCTCAAAGAAAAAGGAAGACGCTGAATAAATAACTAAAAAGAGGCTTCGTTGAAGCCTCTTTTTTTAATTTATCCTTTCGCCTGTAACCGCATTTATATAGATTACCCAAAAGCCGTCACCGTGGGGGTCGTTTGTGTCGGTGGGTATCCATTGTGAATACCCGTCAAGGCTTTCGGGCGGCTGATCACTATAACCAAGCCTAAAGCCGTAGGCAATATATAAGGGTAAACCGTTGTCATCGTATATTACGCCAAAGGTATAATTTTCTTCACTTATATCTGCCCAGCGTGAGCCGGGAATAATTGCGCCAAGGGATTCGTTTATGGGGTTATCTTCAAGATATGAAGTAAATTTCTCTTTGTTGCAATCCCAAAACGTTTCGGGAGCCTGATCGATTGCAGGAAGAAAATCATCGGGCACCGTATAGCCTGTTTCTTTATATGGGGCAGGCTCTTCTTTTTTTGTAAGTACCTCGGCTTTTACTTCTTCTTTTTCAGGTCTTTTTATTTCGTAGCCTGTAAGCTTATTAAAGGAAATTTTTAGCTTGCCTTCGTCACCGTGAATAAGTACGGGGTATGCAAAATTACCTTCTATGCGGAATATTCCCATATTATCCGAATCTGAGTAGGGGATATAAGCGTGATTTTTTGTGAACTCACCAAAGTTATTGCCCAATACCCAAACGTATTTGCCTGCTTCACCGTTAAACGCAACAGTCACTTTTTTATCCTTGTCAAATCTGAAAAAGCCTTCTTTAACGCAACCGTCAACCTTATTAAGAATAATCAACTTGTCTGTCATTTAATCAACACCTCGGTAAAGAATATGCGGACGAAGATAAAAAAAGACTGACAAATTTAAAAAACAAACCCCTGCGCTGCAGGGGTTATTATAAATTGGCTTTTTAATCGAAAAAGCTTATTTGCTGGCTCTTGGGTAAGCTTGCAAGGCAACCGCATTCCTCAAGTGATTGCATCAGCGTTGATGAAAGCTTTGTTCTTAATAAAAGGTCGTCCTGTGATTTAAACGGCTCTATTTTACGCGCATCCACAATGGAAATAGCAGCAGTTTCACCAAGACCGGGAACGGCATTCAGCGGCGGACGAATGAAATTATCGTCTGTTACTGTAAAGTTCATTGCTTCGGAGGCATAAATGTCGATATTACAGAACTCGATTTTACGCATTTTCATTTCAAGCACCATTTCAAGCATAACGATCTTTGCCTTATCCTTTGCGGTAAGACTTGGCTGATCGTGAAGCGCCTGAAGCATCTTACGTATTTCATCCACTGACATACGCGCAATACCAACTTCAAAATCATCGGCACGTACGGTAAAATAGGTAGCGTAATACTGATGCGGCTTGTAAACCTTAAACCAGGCAATGCGAAGCGCCATCGTAACGTAAGCGGCGGCGTGCGCCTTGGGGAACATATACTGAATTTTATTACAGGATTCAATAAACCACTCGGGAATACCGTGCTCGCGGATGTGATCCTCATACTTGGGCGGTATGCCTTTACCCTTACGTACTTTTTCCATTGTATCAAAGGAAAGGAAGGAATCGCAACCGTTCTGTATAAGGGTATTCATAATATCTTCACGTGTACAGATACAGCCTGAAATGGTGGTAATACCCTGCGCAATAAGATCCTGCGCGTTACCTGTCCAAACGTCAGTACCGTGTGAAAGACCTGATATCTTAACAAGATCCGAGAAAGTGGTAGGCTTCGTTTCCTCAAGCATTTTTCGTGTAAAGCTTGTGCCGAACTCGGGTATACCGTACGTTCCCGTTACCGAACCGATATCATCGGGCGTAACGCCGAGCGGCTCGGGGGTAAGGAATAACTGCATAACCTTAGGATCGTCAAGAGGAACCTCTTCCTTTGCGTTGATGCCCGTAAGGTCCTCAAGCATTCTTATAACTGTGGGGTCGTCGTGACCGAGTATATCAGCCTTTAAAAGCGTATCGTGTAACGATTTAAAGGTGAAGTGTGTGGTTATAATTCCCTGTGAGGGATCGTTTGCGGGGTATTGAAGCGGTGTAAAACTGTTTATATCGTAAGCCTTGGGTACGATAACAACACCGCCTGCGTGCTGACCGGTTGTGCGTTTAACGTCAATACAACCCTCGGACATACGCATTATTTCAGCCATACGCTGCCTGCCAAGCCCATATTCTTCACAGTATTTTTTTGCATAACCGATAGCGGTCTTATCAGCAACACCGCCTATGGTGCCTGCACGGAACACGTATTTTTCGCCAAATAACTCTTCAATATACTTATGAACAACAGGCTGATACGTTCCTGAAAAGTTAAGGTCAATATCGGGTACCTTGTCACCGTCAAAGCCCATGAACACTTCGAAGGGAATGTTAAAGCCAAGACGGAGCATTTCGGTATTACAATGGGGGCAATTTGCCTTCGGCATATCAATACCGCAGTCGTATTTGGACATATCGATATTAAAATCCGAATACTTGCAGTTGGGGCATACGTAGTGGGGTTGAAGTGGGTTAACCTCGGTAATATCAGCCATCGTAGCGGCAAATGATGAACCAACCGAACCACGCGAACCAACAAGATAGCCGTCGGAAAGAGACTTTTTAACTACTTTGTGTGCAATAAGATAAAGAACGGAATAACCGTTTTTGATAATAGACGTAAGCTCTCTTTCAAGACGCTTTTCAACGATTTCAGGTAACGGATCACCGTAAAGCTTGCGTGCGTTTTCCTCGCACATTGCTCTTAAATCCTCATCCGCGTTTTCCATTTCAGGTGTGTACAGATGGTCACGGGGGAATGATTCCATTTTTTCGCAAAGGTCGGCTACTGCACGGGGGTTATCAATAACTATCTCCTTACGCTTATCCTCGGGCAGATAGTAGAATTCGTCAAGCATTTCCTGTGTGGTACGGTAGTAAAGGGGCGGCTGAATATCCGCCTCGGAATAACCTTCCGCACACTGAATGATTGAACGGAAAATAGAGTCTCTTTCAAGCAGATAATGCACGTCACCTGTTGCAAGAACAGGCTTATTAAGCTTATCACCAAGCTCGATAATGCGCTTATTAAGCTCAATAAGATGCTCTTTATCCCTAACTGCGCCCTCGCGCACAAGGAAATCGTTGTTGCCAAGGGGCTGAACCTCAAGATAATCGTAAAAATCCGCAATCTTTTCAAGCTTGTCGTCGGTAGCACCGCGCAGGATAGCACGGTACAGTTCACCTGCTTCACAGGCTGAAGAAATTATAAGACCTTCCCTGTGTTTGATAAGTGAAGAACGGGGAATCTGCGGACGTTTACGCCTTAAATGGTGCAGGTGCGATTCGGTAACAAGTGAGTAAAGGTTAAAAAGACCCGTCTTGTTCTTTGCATAAAGAATAATATGATAGCTTTCACCGTTGTCAACGTTCATTTCTTTGTTAAGACCGTCAACATCAACAATATCCTTTTGCTTAAGCATATCGATAAGCTTATTAAGGATTACTGCGGTAATTTCCGCTTCTTTAAGCGCATCGGTAATATCACCTGTTTTTATTTCAAGTGCATCGCAAACCTTATTGAATTTACCGCTCTTGATGGTGGGTATAATTTCCCTTGAAACGCGAAGTGTATCAATAAAGGGCGGGTCAAAGGTAAGACCTGTGTTGGTTAATGCGGTGTTTAAGAATGAAATAGTGTTGGAAGCGTTATGCCCAACAAGGACCGTGTCCTTCGCGAATTCGTAAAAATCACGCATTACCGTGTCTATTTCGGGGGCGCGGTTAAGTGTTTCCTGACGTAGATTTTCTTCAAAAAGAATTTCGCTGTCAATATCCATATGGGGATTTATGTATCTGTGGAACGTCTTTTCCTGTAAAATACCGTTTTCAATTATGCAGGCACCAAGCTCATAAATCTTTGCGGTAAGCGCACTGCTTCCGCTTGAACGAAGTGAATATACACAGTAGCGTATATCCTTAAGCTTCTTTGTACCGTCAATTCCCGAAACAACGGGGTCATCGTTTAACAGATAGCCTTCCATACCTAAAATAAGCTTTATATCTGCCTTTAATTTGCCCATTGCTGCTTCCATATCGGTGTATGCCTGTACAACACCGTGGTCGGTAATGGCGACGGTATCGTGCCCGTAATCAAGCATAAGCTTAACAAGCTTTTTAGCGTCAACAACACTATCCATCTGGCTCATCTTTGTGTGAAGATGCATTTCAATACGCTTAACGGGCGCATCGTCAGTCTTCTTTGCCTGCTTGATGGAAATAATGTGATTGGGGCGAATGGTTATTTCGCTTGCAAAATCATCGTAGGCGCATCTGCCCTTTATGGCAAGATGACCGTTAATTTCGCTATCCATTATCTCTGCTTCCTCCGGCTTAAGGAAAAGCTTACAGTTAATGGTGGAGGTATAGTCGGTAATACTGAACGTGAAAATTATCTTTTTTCCGTCCTGTATGGATTTTGTTTCCTTGGTGATAACGTCACCCTCAATAAGAACAAAACCGCTGAACTCGTTTAAGGTGCAGATTTTTACGGGCTCTTTAACGTCAAAGGAGCTTCCGTATATGGCTTTGCCGTCCTTTGAAAGTCTGTTCTCCTTTTTCTGCTCTGCCTCTATTTTGTTATTTTCCTGTGCCTTTGCGTATTCTGCCGCCTGCCGTGAAAGCTCAATCTGGCGCTTTCTGTATCTGTCCATTGCAGTTTCGGTTGAATTTGCTTCCGAATCGTTAGCTGAATCGGAAAAATCCTCTTCTTCGTCATCATCGGGGGCATCGCGGTCATCAGGTGCGGGAATATAAAAGCCGTCTTCGGTATGTACCTCATCGGTGTGTACTTCCTCAGTGACGGGCGTGCTTACGTTTGCGGTATATCTTACCGTAAAGGTAACGGTGGGCGGAACAATGCTTCTTATAGCATCCTCAATCTTTAAGGTATCTTCATCGTCAAGCTCTTCGGTGTAAAGAAAATATAGCTCCCAGGAACTGCCGTCATCTGAAATAACTGCTTTTTCAAATTCTATTTTTTCAAGAATATCACCGTCAAGTACGGCAGTAAGTGCATTTGAAAATTTTGAATTTTTCCCGTTTAACGTTACTGACATAAATGCAGCTCCTTTCATAAAGACGTGTATTATATTTAATCATAAATCGGGCGTACAGTCAAGGGCAAAAAAGTAAAAAAATGATGTCTTCATAACTGTGCATATGTGCAGTCATATTCAACTGAAAAGAATACGGATAATTCACAAAAAATTTTTATAAAAATATGCATATTTGCTTGCCTAAAATCGAATAATGGTATAAAATAACATCGTAAAAAAATAATTTTTTCTATATGGAGGAATTTAAAATGTCAGTTAAAGTTGCTATTAACGGTTTTGGTCGTATCGGTCGTCTTGCATTCCGTCAGATGTTCGGCGCAGAAGGCTATGAGGTTGTTGCTATCAACGATCTTACAAGCCCCAGCATGCTTGCACACCTTCTCAAGTACGATACAGCACAGGGTTCATACCTTGGCTATGTTGGTGAGAACAAGCACACAGTAGAAGCTACTGAGGATTCAATCATTGTTGACGGTAAGGAAATCAAGATTTATGCAGTTAAGGATGCTAACGAGTGTCCTTGGGGCGAGCTTGATGTTGACGTAGTTCTTGAGTGCACAGGTTTCTACTGCTCAAAGGAAAAGTCAATGGCTCACATCAATGCAGGCGCAAAGAAGGTTGTTATCTCCGCACCCGCAGGTAAGGATCTTAAGACAATCGTATTCTCAGTTAACGAAGATACACTTGATAAGGATGATCAGATCATTTCTGCTGCATCCTGCACAACAAACTGCCTTGCTCCTATGGCAAAGGCTCTTAACGATTATGCTGCAATCCAGTCAGGTATCATGACAACAGTTCATGCTTATACCGGTGACCAGATGATCCTTGACGGTCCTCACCGTAAGGGCGACCTCCGTCGTGCACGTGCAGGCGCTGCAAACATCGTTCCCAACTCAACAGGTGCTGCAAAGGCTATCGGCCTTGTTATTCCTGAGCTTAACGGTAAGCTTATCGGTTCAGCACAGCGCGTTCCCACCCCCACAGGTTCAACAACAATCCTTGTTGCAGTTGTTAAGGGCGCTGACGTTACAGTTGAAGGCATCAATGCTGCTATGAAGGCTGCTGCTTCCGATTCATTCGGTTATAACGAGGAAGAAATCGTTTCTTCAGACGTTATCGGCATGCGTTACGGTTCACTCTTCGATGCTACACAGACAATGGTTGCTAAGATCGATGAGGATACTTATCAGGTACAGGTTGTTTCTTGGTATGACAACGAGAACTCATACACCAGCCAGATGGTTCGTACAATCAAGTACTTCGCAGAGCTTGCATAATTTAAGCTAAACGTTTAAGGGGTCGGCTAATAACCGACCCCGTTTTCTTCATTCGGCAGGAGTTGATTTTATGGGACTTAAACGCCTTAAGTCGGATCGTAGCCATGTCGTTCTGTGAGCCAA
>JAZQTV010000114.1:0-32010 GCA_045630945.1 Clostridia bacterium | reverse complement strand
ATATCATTACGTCAAAAAAACGAATAAAACGCGGCTCATTTGAGCCGCTTTTTTATGCCTTAACAAGCACCGCAGGACAGAAGGGATCTAATTTAATGTATCCGTCGTGTACGGTATCGGTGAGTATATCTTTCATTTTGCCATCAAAACGGAAAGTACCGCCCTCTCCCATAATATCTGCAATCATATAACCCGAATGCTTTTCGCCTTCGCGCCTTACAACCACAACACTACCGGTAATATCAAACTTATCGGCATTCTGTTCGGTTACCGCCTTGGTAATAATTCTTCTTAATTCCTTTTCTTCAGGAATTGTTCCAAGAATAATTACCTTACCCTTACCAACGCTTATCTCAAGCGCGCAGGGCTTGTTTACAACCGACTTATGCCCCTTTGTAACGGTAATAAGGTTGCTTTCACCCATATCCTCAAATATCTCGAATGATTTTTCACACTTAACCGTTTCGCCAAGTTCGTTTTTGCACTCAAACAAACCTTTATCCGTGGGCATATTATAAAGCTGATATGCGCCCGTAAGCTTTTCAAGGAAGCCGTAAGGCGAATTCTTATACCTTGTGCCCATGTTCGTTCTGATATCGGAAAGGGGGCCTACTACCCACGTACCGCCGTTATGCACCCATTGGGTTATTTTCTTTTCAAAATCAGCCTCTTCAAGAGTAAATGCGAAGGGCGAGAAAATGACCTTGTAGCCTTCGATGTTTTCATAAAGATCGATTACGTCGGGATGAACACCTTCCTTAAGCATTGCACCGTAGAAATCGTAGATTTCACCGTTTTCCTTTTTAATGGAAGCATTAATCCCCTGCGTAGCATGTATATTCCAGTTAAGGCTTTGGCAGGTAAGCGCAACGTTACTCTTAACCTCTGTATTAAGTATAAAGTCCTCTGCCTTTTTAACGTCCTTTGCAAGCTTCACAATCTCGTTGTGGGCGTGTGTATATCTGCCGTTGGTATCAAGCACGGCACCGTGGCAAAGCTCGTGATTTGCCCAATGTGTACGCCACAGCCAATAAAGGTTAGCTTCACCGCCAAACATATAGGTTATCCACGAATTGATATGAATAAAATTATCCTCAAAAACGTACATTCCCTGTGAGGTACCGCCGTTCCAGGTAGCCTGCGTTTCAGTAACCCAATAGGGCTGTTTTGAGAACTTGCGCATATAATCAAGCCAGAACGTCATGGTAGGCATATAATCAGGCTGTGAATAATGGTTAAACTGTGCAACGTCAAGCTTACCGTTAAGCTTTCTGTAATCAAATGCATTATAAGGCATTGTATCAGTACCGATAGGCTTATCGGAATACTTTTTTATAATTTCAGCCTGCATATGTACAAACTCCATATGATTATTCATATGCGAAAGCTCCCACTCAAGCCTTACGTGAGGGGTGCACCACGCGCGCAGAGGCGAAGGAATAGTATCAAAGCTCTCATATGCTACACTCCAGCATTCAAGTCCCCACGCCTTGTTCATGGCATCAACCGATCCATACTTTTTCCTTAACGAATCGTGAAAGCGCGCCATACAATGCTCGCACATGCAAGGTCTATGATATATTTCGTTATCTATCTGCCAGCCGATAATATTTTCATCCTTGCCGAATTCCTGTGCAAGCCTTTCAACTATTTTCTTTGAGCTTTCAATATACTGCGGATTGGACGAACAGCAATGTCTTCTGCCGCCGTGCTGTGTCCTGTGTCCCTCAGGATGAAGAACCGCCATATCGGGATATTTATTGTAAAGCCAATGCGGAGGTGTTGCAGTAGGTGTACCCAAAATAACCTTTATCCCTGCATCCCCCATTTTGTCAACTACCCTGTGAAGCCACGCAAAATCGTATTTATTTTCTTCAGGCTCCATTTTGTGCCAAGCAAATTCTGCAATACGCACAATGTTAAAGCCTGTTTCCTTCATCTTTTTTACGTCGTTATCAATCTCACTTTCATCCCAAGCCTCAGGATAATAGTCAGCACCCAAGTAAAGCTTATCCATAGTATTTCTCCTTTAACTATTTTTGTATATTGTATCATACGTACGTACAATAAATCAATATAAATATTTTGACTTATTGAACTATATTGACCATATTAAAGGAAACAAGTTCCCCCTTAAAAGCCCATAAAAAAGCACCTCTTACGAAGTGCTTTTTTCTATACTTACAACAAAACCGTTTTCATCAACGTCAACCGTGACAACGTCGTTAATTGAAGCATCACTTGTTAAAACACGCCTTGCAATAAGGGTTTCAACGTGTGCCTGAATGTATCGCTTTAAGGGACGCGCACCGTACAGGGCATCAAAGCCGTTATCTGCAATATAATCCTTTGCCTTATCAGTAACGCTTAAATTCAAGCCGTTATCCTTAAGCCTTGAATCTAA
The DNA here is from genome assembly GCA_045630945.1 of Clostridia bacterium. Lineage (GTDB taxonomy): Bacteria > Bacillota > Clostridia > Christensenellales > QALW01 > UMGS1322. The sequence continues at coordinate 29,606 of JAZQTV010000114.1, read as the reverse complement.
CCTTGAAAGCAAAATATCAACTATCTTGCGTATTGCCTTTTTATCAAGCGGCTTATAGAACACTATCTCGTCAAGCCTGTTTAAAAATTCAGGTCTGAAGCTTTGTTTTAACAGCATTTCAACGTTATTTCTTGCTTCTGAAGAAATTTCGCCGTCATCACTCGTGCCTTCAAGCAAGAAGTGCGAACCGATATTACTTGTTAAAATTATTACCGTGTTCTTAAAATCAACAGTTCTGCCCTGCGAATCCGTTATTCTGCCGTCATCAAGCACCTGCAATAACACGTTAAATACGTCAGGATGTGCTTTTTCAACCTCGTCAAACAGAATTACCGAATACGGTCTTCTTCTTACCGCTTCGGTAAGCTGACCGCCCTCGTCATAGCCAACGTATCCGGGAGGGGCACCGATAAGGCGCGAAACGGAAAACTTCTCCATATACTCACTCATATCAATGCGCACCATATTTTTTTCATCATCAAACAGGCTTTCGGCAAGCGCCTTTGCAAGTTCCGTTTTGCCCACGCCCGTAGGCCCTAAAAACAAGAATGAGCCAATAGGTCTTTGGGGGTCGGCAATGCCTGCACGTGAGCGCAAAATGGCTTCTGCTACCTTTGTTACCGCTTCATCCTGTCCTACTACCCTTTTATGCAGAATATCCTCAAGGCTGAGTATCTTTTCCCTTTCACCTTCAACAAGCTTTTTAACCGGAATACCGGTCCACTTGCTTACGATGCCTGCAATCTCTTCCTCAGTAACGGTATCGCGTACAAGGCTTTCCTTACTTAAGCGTTCATCGCTTTTTTTCACCGCGTCATCAAGCTTCTGTTCAAGCTCAGGAAGTGTCGAATACTTTAATTTTGCCGCCTTTTCGTATTCTAAATTACGCTGTGCCGCCTCAATTTCAAGGTTAATCTTATCAATTTCGGCTTTAATTTGCTTAACTGATTCGATTTTTTCCTTATCCTTTTCCCACGTCGCTTTCATTTGGTTAAAGGAATCTCTTAACTCCGAAAGCTCCTCCTTAAGCTTTTCAAGGCGTTCCTTCGAAAGTGTATCCTTTTCCTTCGAAAGTGCCATTTCCTCAATTTCAAGCTGCATTATTCTGCGCCTTAAATCATCAAGTTCACTTGGCATAGAATCAATTTCGGTACGAATAAGTGCGCACGCCTCATCAACAAGGTCAATTGCCTTATCGGGCAAAAAGCGGTCAGTGATGTAGCGGTCCGAAAGCATTGCCGCCGCAACAAGTGCACTATCGTGTATCTGTACACCATGGAATATCTCATACTTTTCACGAATTCCGCGAAGAATGGAAATTGCATCCTCAACGGTAGGCTCGTCAATCTTTACAGGCTGAAAGCGTCTTTCAAGTGCAGGATCCTTTTCAATGTACTTACGGTATTCGTCAAGGGTTGTTGCACCTATGCAATGCAGTTCACCCCTTGCAAGCATAGGCTTTAACAGGTTACCTGCATCCATTGCACCGTCAGTTTTGCCCGCACCAACAATGGTGTGCAGTTCATCAATAAACAGAATAATTCTGCCTTCGCTTTCCTGTATCTCATTAAGCACTGCCTTTAAACGTTCTTCAAATTCACCCCTGTACTTTGCGCCTGCAACAAGCGCACCCATATCAAGTGAAAACACAGTCTTTTCCTTCAATCCGTCAGGCACGTCACCACGCACGATACGTTGCGCAAGCCCCTCTGCAATGGCGGTTTTACCAACACCCGGCTCACCTATAAGCACAGGATTATTTTTGGTCTTTCTTGAAAGAATACGTACTACGTTACGGATTTCCACGTCCCTGCCGATAACGGGATCGGTTTTACCCTCCTTTGCCCGTTCAACAAGATCGATACCGTATTTGTTAAGAACGTCATAGGTACCCTCAGGGTCATCAGTAGTTACCCTTCTGTTGCCCTTTACCGAATCAAGTGCCTTTAAAAAGCTTTCCTTTTTTACTGAATATTCTTTAAAAAGCTCCTTTAATTTAGCGGTCGGCGCATCAAGCATAGCTTCCATTACGTGCTCGACCGAAACAAAACCGTCGCCCCGTTTTTTAATAATTCTCTGCGCCGAAGCAAATATACCTTCAGTATCCCGTGAAACGTAAACCTTATCAGGCTCTCTTCCCCCGCCCGAAACCTTGGGCATATTTTTTATTACGTTCTCAAGCTGAAGAGTAAGTGCCTTGGTTTCAACCTGCATTTTTTCAAAAAGCGAAGGTATAAGTCCGCCTTCCTCGGTCAAAAGAGCGTATAAAATGTGTTCGGGAGTAATTTCCATACTTCCGTTTTCAAGTGCAACGCGCTGCGCACGCTGCAAAGCTTCCATTGTCTTTTTAGTTAAATTATCCGTCATATCAGTACCTCCTTAACTGTGTATGCTTTTATAATGCCAAATACGTCAGCTTCCTGAAGCTGACCGCTTAAAAACGCTTTCATTGTCTGGTCAAACGTTTTTATATACTTGCTTATAGCATCCGAAATTTCTTGAACGGTATACGTACGCCCTGCCGAAAGCACAATGCTTCTTGTAAATCTGCCTTCAGAAAGCGTATATACTACGTTGCGGTCCAATAGCTTGCTCTCTATAACCGACCAAAGCTTGAAAAACTCATTCATTTTTTCTAAAAGTTCAGCGGATTGAGTGCGGAATATCACACTAAGTCTGCCGATACTTCCGTCCGTTTCGTATCGGAAAAGCTCAACGTCGTATTTTACGGTCGGGCGGTAGCGGTATTCAATATTGCTTTTAAGACTCATCACGCTTTGGTGGGGTCTAAATGCAGTCACCATAGGCATACTGCTTGTATTTATAAATTCCTCTATCCCCCTGAATATGTTGTTTATTTTCATTTCGGGCGTGGTATATGAAACGTATTCGGCAAGTATCTGATTGATTAAATTACTACGGTTGGTGTTTTGCTTTAAGGCAAGTCGGTCAATCTCCCTTACCACTTCGTCCATAAGCACCACACTATACAAGCTCTTGCTCATTTTTAATCCTCCGCTACTATTTTTTACAGTTTTATTTTACTTAACCGCAAAACTTTTGTCAATACATTTATATATATTTTCACACAAGTTTTATAAATCTACTTGCAAATTACACATTTCGCCCCTCAAAATAAGTATTGTTTTAATTTTTTAACATAAATTATGAATTTTTTATAAATTCAGTATTGACAATCCGTTTCACCATATGATATACTAAAATTGAAAAAAGGAAGAAGGTTTTGTTCAGGCGGAAGGAATTTATCCTTGCCTGAAAAAGCAAGTCTAAAGAAAGGAAATTAGTCCAATGTACTAAGCGGTTTCAGAACGATTTTCTTGAACAAGGGCGTGTTTTCACAAAAAAGGTATTTTTTCACAAACTAAAGGAAAGGAAAGCAGCCAATGTTTTAATTAGTTTTTCCCAACATGGCGAAAAAGCAACTATGTTTCAAGGAAGTGTTCCTCTATGACAATTTTGAAAGACTTAAAAATCTAAGAAAAGGAAATCGGTCCAATGTACTGTTTAGTTTTAGTTTAGGACAATTTAATAGCATTAAAATAAATAAATTATAAATACGTATTTTGTATCCAATCCCCGCAACGTGCGGGGATTTTTTTATAAATTTTAGGCTTACACGTGCCTTATTCTTTAGCGCCGCCAAACCACTTACCTTTAATTAAAAAATTTTTGACACAGATTTTTATAAATGTTATAATACTTTTAACATTTGAAAGCGAGAAATAAAATGACTTTAGAAAAAATTGCCCGACTTGCCAACGTATCCGTTTCAACGGTTTCAAGGGCGCTTAACGATTCGTACGATATTTCGCCCGAAACGCGTGCGCTTGTTTTAAAGATTGCCGAAGAACAGGGATATCTTCTTAAGAAAAAGCAAGTGAAGCTTGAGAACAGATGCCGCCGCACAGTAAACGCGGCAATAATCTGCCCCGAAATATACAGTATTCATTTTGCTGACATTGCTACAAGGCTTTCAAAGGAAATACGCGCTTACGGCTCCGAATGCACCGTTTTTTACTATGATTACGACTCTTCCGTGCTTAACGAGCTTATTGAAAAATGCGTCAATGACGATAAATATAACGCCATAATCTGTATGCAATCCATTAAAACGCCCATAAAGGACGTTTCTATACCCATAATCACCACAGGCGGATGCGATGAATATTCCAGATACCTTGTGGATATGAACGGCGGAATGGATATGCAGATAGAGTTTTTGAAAAATTCAGGCAAGCGAAGCATTGCTTTTGCAGGCGAATCCCACACCAAGCGCAAATACCGGTACGTTTCAGATAAGGTAAAAGAGAACGGTATGAATATGATTTACGCCATTAACAGTAATCAGCGTTTTGAGAGTGCCGGTGTTGATGCGGCAGAATTCTTATTAGAACAGCAGGTGCTTCCCGATGCAGTTATCTGTGCTTATGATGAAATTGCCTACGGGCTTACATACCCTTACCGCAAACGGAATCCGCGTGCCCGAGGATATAGGTGTTATCGGTATGAACGATATCCCCTCTGCCCAATACTTTTTTAACGGCCTTACCACCGTAGGTTTTTCCTTTGACAACGTGTTTAAGGATATTGCAAGCGATCTTCATTCTTCGGTGCTTTCAGGCACGTTCACCCCTAAAACCTACCGTGTTAAAGCAGAATTGAAAATACGAAAAACGGTATAAATAAAAAAAGAAATATGCCCCTGCAAATATCTTGCAGGGGCATATGTTTGTAAGGGTTTATCTGTGCTCCGGGCACTCTGCAATTTTACAGGGTGCTTTTTTATTGCTTATTTAGTCCTCTTCCTTGGCTTTTTTTCTGCCGTAAATTGAGGTGGTAATAATTCCGCCGCCACTTACAATAAGAAGAATAAGCCAATGGTTAAGATTACTGTTGTCACCGGTATCGGGACTGTCGGGATACTCTTCAACCTCGTAAACGTTTGTGAAGGAAGCAGTTATCTCAGTAACGGCTTCTTCATCCTGAATAACCTCAGCCGTAAGCTTTCCGTCATCACCAAGAGTTATCTTAACGCTTGCAGCTACCTCGGTTTCATCATACGTCATACCTTCTATTTCGGTATTAACCTCGGTAAGCACGTAGTTATAGGTTTTGCCGTCATCCGAAAGCGCATACTCTAAAATGAAGCTTGCATTACCCGAAGCATCGCTGACTAAAATCTGATCCTCAATATTATCGCCTGTAAGCTTGAATTTAAAGCCGTCAAGTCCAACTGAAGTGCTTGTCTTATTTTCAAGAAGCTTCTTGACGTTTACGTTAACGGTTACCTTTTCAGGATTATTTACGTTGGTAAATACGATTTCATTAACAGCAACGTCCTTAATCATTATAACCCTTGTTGCCTTAAGCTGACCGTTACCGTCATCCGTTACCTCATAGCCGATAGCGTATACCGTCTTATCATAGCTTATATTACTTTGATGCGTATTAACTTCCTTTACTTCATAATGATACGTACCCTTCTTTTCAAAGGCAATATCAAAGCTGAAGCTGCCGTCTGCCGCATTCTTAACAGTCTGAACTGTTTCGCCTGTAAGTACGCTGATAAGCTCAAAGTCAAATTCGCCTTCGGTAAGCTTTTTGTTTTCAAGAACCTTTAAGCCTTCGATAGTATCACCCGTAGATGCCGCAGTATACTTATTAGTGAAGGTTATGCCGTCAACTGCACGTTCCTTAATAATAACGGTCATATTAGCGTGAAGCTGACCTAATCCGTCATCCGTTACGGTGATAACCACCTTGTATACCGACTCATCATAGGTTATGCCCTTAACGCTGCCGGCCTTTTCGGATACCCAATATTCGTACGTTCCTGCTTTAGTGAACTCAATGGGCGCAAACTCTATTTTTTTGCCATTGTTGGTAACGGTCTGAAGAACGTTATCCTTATCCTTAAGCTCAAACGTAAAGACATCGGTATCACGAAGTTCTCTGCCGTCAAGATGCTTTTCTGCCGTTATTGTATGCGTTGCCGATGCAGGCTTGTATTCGTTTACAAAGTCAGCACCGTTCACATGGTTATTGTTCTTATCATAATAAACGGTAGCACGCTCAACGTAATTTGCACCGTCCTGTACAACGGTAACTACAACCTTGTATTCTTCAGTTGAATAAGTAATACCGCTCTTGCCGTCGTTTACTTCAACAACGTAGAATACGTAATCCTTTGCTTGATCTACCGTTACCTCGTCAAATATAACGGTTCCGTCTGCCGCATTGGTCTTGGTCTGTAAAACCTGACGGTTCTCATCAAGAAGCTGAAAGCTGAATTCGCCTGCATTAAGTTCACGTCCTAACAGATTCTTAACTGCATCAACCCAAACCTTGCCTGCTTCGGGTGTATAAAGGTTGGTAAACTCAACCGTTCCGTTATAGCTTGCGCCGTTATGCGAAACGCTTACAACGCCCCTTGTTGTGCCGTCATAGTTATCTATAATCTGTACCGCTACGTCATAAACCGTAGTATCGTAGGTTATGCCGTGAACACCGTTGTTAATTTCCTTAAGCTCATAATTAAACGTCTTACCTGCCGCATCGGGAGCGTAGTTGATTGTGAAGCTTGACTTACCCGAAGCATCGGTAACGGTGGATTCGATTACGTTGCCATCCTGATCATATAAGCCGAACTTGAAGCCGTTAAGGGTATGCGTTCCGCCTGAAGCATCCATATACTTCTGTACGTCAATTTGAACTGTTGCGCCCTTGATTGCCTCATAAGCGTTATTGAAGGGAGCCGCAGTAACGGTATATCCGCTTGAACTATTGCCTGTTACAACGGTATTCATAACGTTTTCTACCGCCGTGATTTCAAGCTTGCCGTCCATATCGCTATCAGTAACCGTTACCGCAAACTGACGTTCAATAATGTCGTAGGTTATACCGTTTTCAGCTACAACTGCCTGCTCGGTCAAAAGGTAACGGTATCTGCCGGGTGCACTGTACACCTCAGAAGAAAGGTCTACGTTCACGTTTTCGTTCTGCTTTGTTGCAATTACGGTGGTTACAGGAGTAGCTGAAACACCGCTAAGATCAAAGCGCACAAGTGTAAATTTAAAGTTCTCACCCGAATTCCAATCTCTGCCGGAAAGGTTTTTGGAAACAACAAGTCCCATCTTGGGGCTTACCGCATCAGCACTGTACACGTTTACAAGGTTTGCAACCGATACGTTAGTGGTTATGGTGCCCGTAAGTGCCGCTGCAGAAGTGGTCTGCGTAAAGCCTGCAGGAATATTCTGCTCCGTCACGGTATATACCGTGTTTTCGGGAAGATTACCAAGCATCAAGGTTTCACCGTTTTTGATGGTTAAAGCAGTTTCACCCTGCGCGTTTGTAGTTGCCTTCATTTTGCCGCTTGCAGTTGTAAGCTCATATTCATAATCTGCAAGGGGCGCACCGCCGTTTGTAAGCTTAACAAATGCGGTGAAACTAATATCAGGAATTGAATATACAGGTCCGTAGGAATGCTGTACCGTCTTTGTTATGGAAAGCGCACCCTTATCAGCAAGACCGTTTACAAACTCAACGTCGTCAATTTTATATTCAGCAACCGTGTTGTTTGCCGAAACACCTGAAACAACGCTTCCGTTTATGCTTACCTTTTTAACTGCATAAACAAAGTCGTCAATTACCTCGTTTACAGTATAGGTTGTGCCTGCAGGAATTCCCGTTATCCACATAGTTTCGTTTGCTTTAATTTCAAACGTCAGCTTATTGCCCACGCCCACAGAAAGTACGCCTTCAGTGCCGCTTGTTGCATCCAATTTTGAACGCATAAACGGATATTGTGTAAGGGTTGCATTATCCGAAAGAACAACCTCAAACTTAAAGGACTGGTCAGTAACAACGCCCTCCTCCATAAGCTTTGAAATGCGTATTCCCGTTTCGGGTGTTAACGCAATACTACCGTTATTACCAAGCTTAACCGTTGCGGTAGGCGTTCCGTTTTCAATGGTTATAAACGGCTTATGTGAGAACATAATGGATTTTGTTTTATTCTCACTCTTTTCAACAACTGAGGTGGGATATACTATACGGTATACGGTACCCTGCTTAATAAACCACTGACCGTTATCATACATTCTGTTTTCTTCGCTGATGGACATTTCTGAAATTTCATCGTATTCCTTTGAAATCTCCGTCTGTCCCTCGGTGAAATAATATCTTAAGTGATAATATTCATTTACAGAAGTATCGAATACGTGATTTCTATCTGTAACAAGCTCATAGCCCGTAGCAGTCTTTATGTAAACGGGTGTATCCTCGGTGTAATAGTATCTCTCGTTTTGAACGTTTGGTGCAAACTGCGAGAACGCCGCAATATGATCGGAATGTTCTGCTGCGGATACGTCAAAATAGTTTGTCCAAAATACGTAGCTGTCACCGTTTTCGTGCTTCTTTGAATCAGTATCAGCCGCCATAATTTCTTCAACGTTGTACTTATTGATAATGTTGTAGTTTAAGCCTACCTCGTATACAAGGCGAACGGGTGTGTTACGTTCAACCGTAAGTGACTGCATACTTGCAGTTTGAATATTCGTTCCGTTTAACGTAATCTTGTACGTTACCATGGGCATAAGCGATGCAGGAATACGCCACATAACAGTCTGCACGCCTGTTGCAATCTCGGTACGTACCATAACCGACATAAACATCATATCGCTTTCCTGTGTGGAATCGGCGTTAACCGTACCCAAGAAGCCATAGGATTTATTCTTGTAAACTGCGCCTGCAGGTGCAGTTGTTACGCCCTCGTTATAGAAGCCTGCAAACGAACCGTCTGCCATCTGATACCAACCGATATAGTTGCTGAACTCGCTATCCGAAACGTACTTTAACTGTCCTGCATTGTAAGCGTTGGTAATAAGCTCAAACGCAGTAGCGCTGTCGCTGATTTCAAGGCGTTCCTTAACCGATTCGGTAAATGCAAGACCGAAAGCGGTAGGTCTTTCAATGGTACCAAGATCCGTTGCATTTATTCTTTTTGCAAGTGCGGCACCTGTAAAGTAATTCTGACCGTGAACAACACCGTCAAGCGCCTTGACCTCCATATACTCGCCAAGCCTGTCCTCAAAGGTAAGATAGCCGTCAAAGTCGGGGTCAACACCGTTTATACGTGTTGCATAATAGCGAGACTGAATAATTATTTCCTGAATAATGCTGTCAAAAGCGCCGTTAAGGCTTCCCGAGGATGCGCTGAAGTAATCGTCAACGTACTTAAGGGTAGTTATTTCGGCTATTTTCTGTACCGAAACGTTTCCTGCAACAACGGTTTCACCGTTTTGTGCCTGTTCATATGATGCCGCATAGCCGGTAAAGGGGCTTGTCATATTATCCGTATCAAGAACGTTGGGCGCATAATTACTTGTTGAAGATATTCCGTAGCCCAAGGTATAGAACAATGCAGGTCTGCCGTAATGTGCCGAAACCTGATTTTTTGCATAAGCGGCGGTAAGCATTGTAAGGAATGTGGTCCTATTTGAAGCCTGTGCAAAGCCGCTGCTTTTTGTCTCATTCGTAGCATTTGTAAAGCTGTTTGATGCAACACTGGGGTCACCGTCGGTCATAAGCACAAATATGGGCATACGTCCTGTTCCGCCCTGAATCTGACCGCTTGCAATTGTGGTATCAGCCTTATTAAACTCCTGCATTGCAAGGAAGATACCGCCCTGCGTATACGTTCCGCTTCCCTTTTCTACTGAACCCGAAACCGTTGTGCCGTCGCTGTTCTTTACACCGTCAGCTATGCTGATAGCGCTATCACCGCTGTTAAAGTACCCGTTACCGCGTCCCTCTTCGTAGACGATATAGTCGCCCTGTGCGTTAGGTGTATAGCGGTCAAGGGGCAGAAGCATAGTTGCGTCACCATCATATACTACAACGCCTATACGGTTATGATTACCTACCCCATTAAGCTTCTTTATGGCTTCATTGGTAGCAACTGCAACGTCTTCAATATCGTTATCCGACATACTGCTTGAAGCATCAAGCACGAACATCGTATCAGTAGGGATTGCAGAATATCCAACGATTTCCTTATTTGAAGCGATTGCCGAAAGGGCAACAATGAAATTGTTTTCCTTATCCCTCATCGTTACGTCCGAATGTATCAGACTTGGATCGGTCACAACCGATTTATCCGTCCATACCGCACCTGCCGAGTAAGTATCGATAGCACCTGTGCCGTTATAAAACAAATTCTCATAATAATTAAGCGTCTGTGCATCAACCACTCTGCTATCAGTAATTGCGTTAGCCGTTGTCGCCGCCGCTATGGAAAACGGCAAGCAGGTCATAACAAGTGCAACGCAAAGAAGTATGCTTATAACACTTTTTGAAAATTTCTTTCTCATTTTTCTCCTCCTATGATAATCAATCTATCTTAAGCTTGTGATTTTTAACCTTTTTTGTTTAATTCCAAACGCTTCCGTCTGTTTTTGGGGCATTCACATACACCAAACAGATCCTCATGCCTTTGGAAAAATCCGCAATCAGAACAACTGCTGTCCTCATCGTTTTTTCCGTTATAGAACTCACATACGTTCTGCATCGCGGTGGCTATCGGTGCGCCCTCCGCCGTATAATGCGGTTCTTTAATAAAATCCGGATAAACAGGAATAGGTTCATTGAATACTGCATCCCGTTCAAAGTTTTCATAATAACCGTATAACAGCCTGAAGGTTTTATTTGCTATCGTTACTTCTTTATACAAATCGCCTTCTTTAGGTGCATCGGCTTCATTGACTATGAATTTATCCAGCATATAAGCTCCTTTCTGCCAAAGTAAAACCAAAAAATCCGCTCCACTTAATTTACATCTTAAGTATAACAAATTTTTTCTTATCTGAGCATACCCCAAAACAAAAAAATTCGGTCATACTTTTTCGATATTATACATCCTTTTTTTGCAAAAAACGGCTATATAAATTATAGTATTGTGGCAAAATCCTCCCTTGTCATTCCCGTTTTATTTGAAACGCTTGTTACCGCCTGCTTAACCGCAGAAATTGACATATGAAGCGTATCGGCTATCTGACTGTTTTTAAAGCCGAATGCAGCAAGCTTTGCTACCTCGCGTTCCTTAGGTGATAAGGTTGTAGATAATTTCTTACCGCGCACCGAACCGCTCAGTTTTGTCCACCCTAACATATAAATTCCGTACAAGCCGCGAACCTTGTTCCACATATCTATGTCAATTCTTGATATTCTTTGCTCTAACAGAGAATCAAGCGTTCTGCCGTATTCGGCTAAAATGCCAAACAGTTTATCGGGCAATGCAAGCTTTATCGCCCTGTCTATATGATAGATTGCCTGCGTATCATTACCTGCGGTGTGATATACCGTTGCACAGGTCATACGCAAATAAATTTCGGCAATAATCGAATTATCCGCCACCGCCTGCGAAATCATAGGTTCAATGGTGTTAGGCACCATAGCCATTAGCGAAAGACCATGCACGCCTTGAAGTTCAAGCTGCTTTGTTGCAAGTTCATAGGCAATTGCATACAGATATTTAGCATAAAACACCTTTGCCGCAGGAAGCGCATCCTTATGCAAGGGTTCAAATCGACCAAGCTTAAACCATTCAGGAAAGGAAGAAACGTCATAAAGAATACTGTCAATAGCAGTAATTGAAAATGCCATTATATCGCGGTCTGCCTCAGTTTTTGCAGGTGCTTCGGCTATATGTATCTTTGCCTGCCGCCACATATTAAGGTCACCGCGCCAGATAGCGCATAAACCAAGAAGCATACCTGCCGAAATAACTGCATAAAAGCCCGAATGCTTGTGCAAAAGGTGGTATGCACTATCGTACACCTTCTCTATCTCGCCCCTTGAATACGCAATCTGTGCCATCAAAAGAGTCTGTGCCTCGGGATTATTCTTCAATGCCTCTATGCTTTTTTCCGCACTGCCGGGCACACTGTAAAGATCCGTCATTTGTAAGAACGGCGTTTTACGGGGCATAGGCATTTTAACGTCCAATAACGTTTTATCCTTGCTTGCTTTTGTTCTTCCGTCAATTGGCTTTTGTGCGGTTTTAGGTATCATCCACACCTTTCCGAACCGTGTTGCGCCTTCAATTTTTCCGTTCACGCACAACGTTTGTATTCGCCTTGGGGATATCCCCCATCTTTCAGCGGTTTCAGCTATATTAAAATAATCCATATAAAAAAGCCTTTCTATTATTCGCTTACGCGTATATTACAACTTTATTATACATCGTTTTGGCGAACAATGCAATATCTTTTTTATTTACTTTTTTAAAAGAAAATATTATAATGTGAATAGTAAAATAGCAGGCAGGTGAAGAAATGAAAAAAAGACGGATTATTAAAATTATCAATATTTTTTTGACCGTTGTATTCGTATTTGCGGCATTTAATATCGGAAAAATATACTATGATTACAACAAAGCCGATACCGCGTACAAAGACCTGCAAAGTAGTTACGTTACCATTAATAAGGATTTTTCCGTTTCAACTAAGCCCGAAAACGATACACCCGAGGATACCGATGCCGAGCACGTTCAAGAAAGTGCACCTAAGCTGGAAGAACCCACAAATGCACCCTTAACAGTAGATTTTAATGCATTATTAAATAGGAATAAGGACATTATCGGATGGCTTTATTGCCCCGACACAATCATTAACTACCCTGTTGTTCAAGGCAAAAGCAACGATCAGTATCTGCGGCGGGATCTTGACGGCAAGTATCTTGTAAGCGGAACGGTATTTGCCGACTACCGAAACGGCACACTTACAAGCGACCCCAACTATATTATATACGGCCACAATATGAAGAACGGTTCTATGTTCAACATACTTGCAAAGTACAAACAACAGGAATTTTACGATAAGCACCCCATAATATATTATCTTACCCCTGACGCAACGTACAGGCTTGAATTATTCGCAGGTCTTGTTATTAAGCGTAACGATAAAATTTACACCCTTAATCAAAACAAGGAAGAATTCTTAAGCCTTGCCGAAGAATACAGGGCAAAATCAACCTTTAAAAGCAATACCGTAATAACGCCCGAAGATACAGTTGTAACCCTTTCCACTTGTTCGTACGAATTTGACAACGCACGCTATATCGTTATGTGCAAGCTTGTAGAAATATAAATTAAGGAAAATTAAAATAAAAAAAGGTACCTCGTTTGAGGTACCTTTCTTTTGTTTATTGAAGCCATTCGCTGTCTTCATCCTCTTCAAGATTGAAGTCATTACTGTTTGTTAAAATTTCTTCTGTCTTAAGCTTGATGATATCAAGTTCGGGAGTTTCATATTTTTTCATTTTGCCGTTTCCCCTTTATTTGTAAGCGTTTGCAGCTGCACTGTAGTTTAATTTATTATTCAACTTCCCAACCCATTTTTCTTGCAACTTCCCTACCAAGCTTATTGATGAGGTAAGCGTGATCCTCAAACAAATCATCGGGAAGTGACGTGGGCGGATTAAGTTCAAGCTCAAAGATACCGTCAAATTTAACTTCCTTAAGTGCTGCCCCTAATTCCTCCCAATTCGTTCCGCCGTGAACAAGAGGATACAGATGCAAATCTCTGTTATAGAAGTTATCGTGTGCATGGATTACCTTAATGTGATCGCCCATAACGCGAACTGCATCACCGATAGTAATATCATTAAAAATATGTGCGTGTCCCGTATCAAAACAGCCTTGGAAATGTGGACAATTCATTTCTTCAATAAATTTTGCAACGTCCTCGGGCCTGCCCATAGAAAACTTAAGCATAGGCATATTTTCAAAGCAAATGATAACGTCTTCCTTTACGGCATACTCGGTAAGCTCACTCATAAAGCGTTTATTAAGCTCCCACGTGGTTTTGGCTTCGGGAAGATTATCCTCCTCAATACCGCAGGGCATAATGGGATGAACTACCCAATACTTGCCGCCAAGCACGCGTGTATTATGTACCGACCTTTTCATTTTTTCCATACGCTCGGCACGGTCTTCCTCAGTAGCATCACGCCACGGCACTCGCCACGGACCGTGTGAATGTGAAATTATTACCCCTGCTTCTTCTGCAAGCTTTTTCTCCTCTAAAAGACGTCTGTCAACCTCTTCCTCCGGCAAGGTATAGTTCCACAGGTCAGTATTCCATTGTGAATATGCGGCGTAATTATAGCCGTGCTTTTTAAACATTTTAAAACAGTTTTCGCCGTAACGGTCATAGCAGCGGGGATAGCCGTTATGTGAGCTTGCTAATTTTAATTTCATAGTTTTTTCCTCCTTAATCTGCTAATGACAGTATATAATCGTAGGTCTTTTTAAGTATTCTTAAAACGTCCTCTGAAAGCTCAAGATTAAGTCTTTCGCTTAATGAAAATTCCATTTCAAACATATGCTGATAATCAATATCCTTAAGTCCCTGTGAAAAAGCCTTCCAATTGGTATTTCCGCAGAAAGGAAGCAAATGCATATCAACGTTATAGAAGTTATCGTGCACGTGAAGCACCCTTACCCTTGAGCTTACTGTTTTAAGGCACTCATCCATCTTAAGCTCGGGATAAATGTTTGCGTGTCCCGAATCGAAGCACACCATAAGGTGATCATCGTTGATCTCGTCACACATACGCTGAATAGCATCAGGCTTTGCAAGCGAAAAGCCGTTCATGGGCATATTTTCAAAGCAAATGGATACGTCTTCCTTGTGGGCAACCTCCAACAACTCGTTTAAAATCGCCTTGTTCTGCTTCCACGTATCAGCGCACTTTTCAGGATCACCATGCTCGTAATCATTAGGCAGGAACGGATGTACAACGCAATATTTTGCGCCAAGAGTTTTGGTATTATGTAACATACGCTTGGTCTCTTCCACCTTTTCCCTTAAGCCGTCAGGTTTAACGTCAGGCCACGGCACGCGCCAGGGACCGTGACAATGGGAAAACACGTAGCCGTCCTTTTCAGCACGGATGCGTTCCTTATAAAGAAGCTCGTCACTATCATCAACGGGAGCCTTATAAAAGAGGGTGTTGGTATCGCACATCGCATAGCTGACACTGTCAATACCGTGTTCACGTGCTTTTTGATATTTGCGTTCACCAAAGCGTTCAAAATTTTTGTGGTCAAGTACAAATTTCATAAAAAGAAGTCCCTTCTTCATTGTATATGCACTATTGTACATTTTTAGTTATCTAATGTCAATATTGCTTATAAGATAATTTTATAAATAATCGGTTCAGCTTGGCAAGGCGTTTCCGTTACGGTTAATGCCGAAAGATATTTTTCTAACGCAACTGAAATTTTTTCTTCACTTTCGGAATACAGCGTACCGATTTTCTCGCCTTTTTTAACTGCATCCCCCGTTTTTTTAGTGATAACTATACCGGCAAGCGAATCGATTTTATCATCCTTATTAGTTCTGCCTGCACCTAAAATGCAAGCCGCAACGCCTATTGCCTCGGTATCCATTTTAGAAATATATCCGTCACGGTCGCTTATTATATCAACCTCGAAGGTGCTTTTTCCAAACAGTTCGGGATTTTCAACATACTTAACGTCACCGCCCTGTGCGGCTATCCATTCTTTCATTTTATTATACGCCTTGCCCGAATACAATGCATCGGTAACAAGCTTTTCCGCCTCGGAAACGTTAATATTTTTAACCAGCGCAACCATATTACTGCTTAACGCAATGCACACTTCCATTAAATCGCATTTTTTAGGATTCTTAAGAAGCTCTGCCGCCTCAATAACCTCAAGCACGTTACCTACGTTATTACCCAAGGGAACGTCCATATTAGTTATTACCGCAGCCATATTACGTCCGCACTTTTTGCCGATATTAACCATACTTTCGGCTAAACGTGATGCATCCTCCTTGGTTTTCATAAACGCACCCGAGCCGTACTTTACGTCAAGAACAATATTCCTTGCGCCTGCCGCAAGCTTTTTGGACATTATACTTGACGTAATAAGTGGAATACTATCCACCGTTGCAGTAACGTCACGAAGGGCATACAGTTTTTTATCGCAGGGTGCAAGTAACGCACTTTGCCCTATTATTACCATTCCTGTTTTTTGTGCGGTAGCAATAAACTCTTCCTGCGTAAGCTCCGTCCTGAAGCCCGGAATAGCATCAAGCTTATCAACCGTGCCGCCCGTGTGCCCAAGTCCCCTGCCAGACATTTTGGCAACCACACCCGAAAGTGAAGCCACAATGGGCGCAACTATCATTGATGTCTTATCACCAACACCGCCCGTTGAATGCTTATCTACGCTTCTTTCCTGAAACACTGAAAGATCTACCGTATCTCCCGAATGCGCCATTGCATCGGTAAGGTACGCAGTTTCATCATCGTTCATTCCGTTAAAAAATATCGCCATCATCAATGCTGATGCCTGATAATCAAAAATCGTGCCGTCGGTGTAGCCTGTAACAAAGAAATCTATTTCCTCTTTAGAAAGAATTCCACCGTTACGCTTCTTTAAAATGATATCGTAAATACGCATAAAAAACTCCTTATAATTTAAAGCTTTCGGGCAACAATCCGGATAAGGTTGTTTCCTTATAGCCATCCTGCGTTGCTACAAGAACGATTATTTCGTCACTCATAAACTCCGAAAGCACCTGCCTGCACACACCGCAGGGAAACGCACCATCGGTAATGATTCCGTCCTTGCCGCCTGCCACCGCAAGCATATAAAAATCCCTTTCACCGTCAGCTACCGCCTTAAACACCGCAACACGCTCAGCGCACACGGTAGGCGTATAGGAAGCATTTTCAATATTGCAGCCGGTATATATTTTTCCTTTCTTGGTCAACAGTGCCGCACCAACCTTAAAGTTTGAATACGGAGCGTATGCGTTTCCCATCGCTTCCTTGGCTTTATTTATCAGCTCCTGCTTCAAAATCATTCCTCCATTTTAAACGCAACCTCAAGTGCAAGGTGTATCATATCCTTGAATGAATCCTGTCTTTCGCTTGCAGGCAGGCTTTCACCCGTTAAAAGATGATCGGATACGGTCAGTATGCTTAACGCACGTTTTCCTGCCCGTGCCGCATTAACGTAAAGCGCCGCCGCTTCCATTTCAACTGCCAATAAATCAAGCCCCTGCCACTTTTGCGTTTGCGGAGTGCTTGAATAAAACACGTCGGATGAAAGTATGTTTCCCACGTGGTATTTTAAGCCTGATTCCTTTGAAATATTCACTGCTTTTTCCAATAATTCATAACTGCACATAGGTGCATATGTTCCGTCGCAACTGAATTCTTTCACATAATTCGAATCGGTTGAAGCTGCCATACCTAAAACGATATCACGCACCTTAACCCTCTCTTGCATACCGCCTGCGGAGCCTATTCTTATTATATTTTCAACGCCGAAAAAGTTAAAAAGCTCATAGGAATATATCGCCATTGATGGCATACCCATTCCCGAAGC
Source organism: Clostridia bacterium (assembly GCA_045630945.1). Classification (GTDB taxonomy): domain Bacteria; phylum Bacillota; class Clostridia; order Christensenellales; family QALW01; genus UMGS1322. Next base: position 12,160 of record JAZQTV010000114.1, on the reverse strand, counting down.
CATAACGGAAACTCTTTTACCCTTATAATAGCCTGTATACCCCTGCACACCGCGCACGTTGTTTACAAGACACGGACTTTCAAGGAAATTTTCCGCAACGAATTTTGAGCGCAGCGGGTCACCGGGCATAAGCACGGTAGAAGCAAAATCCTCAGGTTTAGCATCAATATGCGGTGTGGGATAATTCATCTTTGTTCTCCTTTAAAATCTTTATTATTCTGCTTGTACCAAGCCTTGATGCACCAAGCTCAATAAACTCACGGGCATCGTCAATACTCTTTATTCCGCCTGCCGCCTTTATTTTTTTTGTTTTGATATTCTGCTTAAAAAGAATAATATCCTCACGTGTGGCACCGCCCGTTGAAAAGCCGGTTGAAGTCTTTATATAATCTGCCTGCGAGGCTTCAACTATCTGGCACATTTTGATTTTTTCTTCATCTGTAAGAAGACAGGTTTCTATAATTACCTTTAAAAGCTTACCCGAAATCGATGCCTTTACTGAATTTATTTCATCAAGCACGTATTGGTAATCCTTTTCCTTAAGCTTGCCGATGTTTATTACCATATCAATCTCATCCGCGCCGCATTTAACGGCTTCTTCTGCTTCAAAGCACTTTGCGGCGGTTGTGGAATTGCCGTTAGGAAAGCCTATTACCGTACAAATTTTTATTGTTTTGCGGTATTTAGCCGCATCAAGAACGTAGCAGGGCGGAATGCATACCGATGCAGCACCGTACTCTTCTCCCTCGTCAATAAGATTTTTTATTTCATCAAGTGTTGCCCCCTGCAATAAAAGCGTGTGGTCAACCTTAGTTAATATTTCCTTATACATTTATTTCACTCCTTTATTTTATTATACCAAACCAAGTCGAAATATTCAACACAAAGATATGCTTTTTTGCCTGCAAACATAAAAAGAAGCCGTCATCGTAACGGCTTCCCTGTACCATTATTGCTCGTAAGCGCGAACGCGAAGTGTTGCACCCACCGATTCACATATTTTACGACATATTTCCTGTTCTTCCTTTGAGGTCACAACGTCAACCACAGTCATTACCACATTGGGCACGTGTGAAGTACATTCCTTTGTAAATTTAAGCATCGCATCGTACGCACCTATGCCGAATTTGGGGCGCACTCTCTTAAGATAATCTTCCTTATTTGTTGCGTTAAGGCTTACCGATACCGTATCAACAAGTCCGTTAAGCTTTGGCGCAGTAGATTCATTCCATATAAGATCTGCAAGTCCGTTTGTGTTTATACGGATTTTTATCGGACTTTTTGACCTTATATACCGTGCCACCTCAAGCAAATCGTAAAGCCTTTCAGTAGGCTCACCGTAGCCGCAAAAAACAACCTCATCGTACTTGTTCAAATCCCACTTATCAAGGCTTTGACACACCTCTTTTACAGAAGGCTCTCTTTCAAGCCACAAGGGATCGGAGCCGTGAACACCGTCACTGTTCTTGCGCAGGCAGAACGTGCACGCACAGGGGCAACGGTTAGTCATATTAACGTAAATTCCGTTATACACAGGATACGTAACGGTCATCATATGCTTTTTCCCCCATTAAACTTTGTTTTAACGTTTAATTTATCCATTGCAATACCTGCAAGAATAAAAACCGCCGTGCTTAAGGTGCATTGGGTAACGTAACCCCAAATGCCTGCAACGGGTGCTATAAAATTGCCAGTTATCAATGCTTCGTATAAATAATAACCGCCAATACATAATATCCATGCAGGAATGAGCGCAATAATATTCCTTAAGCAGATTATGTGCTTGCTTTTGCGCGAGAAAAACAGAACTGCCGCCGTTTTAATTATTACCGAAGCAGGTGCCCATATTGCAAACCCCGTTAAGCAATCTGCAAGTAATGCCCCGCACGCACCTATAAAAGCGGCATACGGAAGCGGAAACAGACAAGCCGCAAAATAGATGAATGCATCGCCTACGTGGGTATAACCCGTATGGCTTGGAACGTGCAGATATGCAGTAAACACAAATACTATTGCAGTAAATATGCCCGTAAGGCACATATATTTTATTTTTTCATTTTTCATAATTACACACCCGTTATATTTCAGTTAAAAATTCCTCAAAGCAAATACCGTCGGTTTTAGGTAAGTCAAGTTCCACCGTTCTTCTCAAAACCTTGGCAACAAACGAGGATGCGTGATTTACCGAATCCGCAAACGCCACTCCGTTTACCGCATCTGCGGCAATAATGGTAGAAAACACGTCACCTGTTCCCGAACGGAACGGGCCAACCTTTTCTTCAAAAGCCCTTTCAGGTGCTTTACCTTTTTCAAAAATAAAATTCTCAAGACTGTCGCCCCGTTCAAGACCTGATATAACTATCTTTTCGGGTCCCATTTCCGAAAGCTTTTCGCATATTTGTATAAGCCCGTCTTCTTTAATATCGGCATCGTATTCAGTTCCCGTTAAAATACACGCCTCGGTAAGATTGGGCGTAAGAATATCCGCATACGGCACAAGCGAGCTCATCTGCTCTGCAAGCAGAGGCGAATACGTACGATAAAGCTTTCCGTAATCACCCATAACAGGATCGATCACCGTAATATTATCCGTTCTTTTAAAAAGCTCTAAAAATCTTTTTACTATCCCAACCTGCTCAGGCGAACCGAGAAAGCCCGTCAATATACCGTCAAAGCGAAGGTCAAGCTTTTTCCATTCATCCATATAGGCATTCATATGCTCGGTATAATCAGTATAAAAGAAGCTGTCAAATCCCGTGTGGTTTGAGAAGATTGCCGTCGGTAAAGGACAGCACTGTATCTTCATTGCGGAAATGATTGGCAATGATACGGTCAGCGAACAACGCCCAAAGCCTGAAAAATCATTGATTACCGCAATCTTCTTTTGATGGTTGTGCGACATCTTTCAGTTACTCCTTGACTTTATTATGGCAGTATTATATAATATTTTTGTAGATATTAAAATAAGCAGTTTTGGAGAAAATAATATATACAGATGAAGTACGTTATCGACAAAGAAAAGCGCCCCGCGTATTTGCAGGTATACAATCAGCTGCGGGACGACATAGTAAATAAAATAATACCGTATAACAGTAAGCTTCCTTCAATACGTATTCTTGCTTCAGAGCTTGGCATAAGCACCGTAACGGTCGAGCACGCCTACGCCTTGCTTTGTGATGAAGGCTACGTAGAAGCAAGAGAACGAAGCGGCTTTGCAGTTATCTTCCGTAAGTCCGACGGGTTTGCCGCATCGGGTGAATATCATATTACGCAAAACGAGCCCGCTTTAAAGCAGACGTATCCCGATTTTCCCTTATCCGTTTTAAGCAAAACGATGCGCAAGGTGCTTACCGACCGCGGTGACCTTTTGCTTGAAAAATCGCCTAACTGCGGATGCATTGCCTTAAGGGAAGCAATAAGGCATTATCTTGCCCGCAACCGCGGCATTCAGGTGGACGTTGAGCAAATAATTATCGGTTCAGGCTCAGAATATCTTTACGGGCTTATAGTCGAGCTTCTTGGCAGAAACAGAATCTACGCCATAGAATCGCCCTCGTACAAAAAAATCGAGCAGGTTTATAAGGCAACCGAAATTACGTACGAATCACTTCCGCTTACAAGCTCCGGCATTAACAGCAAAGCACTTTTTGAAGCTAAAGCAGACGTTCTTCACACAACCCCCTTCAGAAGCTACCCCAGTGGTGTTACCGCAACCGCATCAAAGCGCCACGAATATATTCGCTGGTCAGAAAAAGGTGACCGTTACATTATAGAGGATGACTTTGAATCGGAATTTTCCGTATCAACAAAACCCAGTGAAACGCTGTTTGCATTATCCAAAAGCGACAAAGTAATATACCTTAACACATTTTCAAAAACCATATCCCCTTCCCTTCGTATAGGGTATATGGTTCTGCCCAAGCACCTTGTAAGCGCATTTGATAAAAAGCTTGGCTTTTATTCATGCACCGTGCCCACGTTTATGCAGTACGTGCTTACCGAACTTATAAATAACGGCAATTTTGAAAGGCACATTAACCGTGTAAGAAGAAACAAGCGAAAGGAAATTTCCGTTCAAAAATAGCTTTTATATAACCGCCTCAGTAGGCGAAATACCGTACTTTCTTTTAAAAGCCTTACTGAAATAAAGGGGATCGTTAAAGCCAACCGCAAGTGCGACCTCGCCAACGGAATTATAATCGCCCGACGTTATCATTGCCTTTGCGTGATCAAGCCGCTTTGATGCAACGTAATTTTTAGGCGATATTCCGTATTTTAAAATAAACAGCTTTCTGAAATAGGTATCCGAAACTCCACACAAGCGGTGGAGCTTTTCTATTTTAAGCGTGGGATCGTATATATGCTTTTTAAGGTATTCCACCGCAGGCGCAATAACGTCACCGTGTCTGTTACCCCCTTCTTCCTTTTCCTGCCCCACAAGATATGCAAGCAGGCTGTAAAACAACGACATACATTTATATTTATCCATATCATTGCCCATATTCCACATATCAGCAAAGCAGGCAGAAAGATAATCAAGCTCGTAAAATCCTTCGGGCGAAAATTTTTTAAGTTTCACCTCTTCCTTAAAATCACCTTCAAAATGAATTGCGGTATATGAAGCCGAATCAGAAAGCACCTCCGCATTATAGCTTGAGCCCTTGGGTGTAAACAGTATTTCCCCCTCGTGCACGATAATTTCCTCGTCACCGCACAAATACCGCATTGTACCGCTTGTGCGCACAAACAGTGAATGAGTCTTTCTGTTTTCCACCTTTGCAGTAGCCTTACTTGTTCTGTGGATGGATGAAAGTATTTTTAAATTTTCTATATTCTCAAGCATATCATCACCCTTTTTATTGATAGTTGCTTGTATTATAGCACACTTTTAGTCTTATCAAAATATTTTTTTGTTTCAAAAATTCCATATTATTTCATAAATTCCATTTACAAATTTTTCTTTTGTGCTACAATATGCGTGCTTTTGAAGGGAGTATTTTATAAATGAAAGCTTTTTTTAAAAAAATAAAGCCGGACTATTCGTGGGTAATTATCAGCATTTGCTTTCTTGTTGTATTCACAAGCTTAGGCTTTTGCAGTAGTGGAAGAACTATGTACCTTACCGCAATTACGGATGCACTTGGTTTAAAGCGCAGTGCATTTTCACTTAACGATACATTCAGGTTTATTACCACCACCATCGTCAATCTGTTCTTTGGAACGCTTATCGGCAAATTCGGTTCAAAAAAACTGATTTGTGCAGGCTTTGTTTGCCTTATCGGTTTCTCAATAATAAATTCAGTTGCGACTGAGCTTTGGATGTTCTACATAGGCGGAATACTTCTTGGTATAGGTCTTTCGTGGACCAGTACTACTATGATGAGCGCCGTTGTAAAAAAGGTGTGCAAATCAAATCAAGGTACGGCAACAGGTGCCATTCTTGCGGCAAACGGAATCGGCGGCGCAGTTGCAGCGCAGATAGCTTCACCCCTTATATTTATGGAAGGCAATCCCTTCGGTTACCGTATTGCGTATAACGTAGTTTCCATAGTCCTTGCATCCGTGCTTGTGCTTGTTCTTATTTTTTATAAGGATCCCCCAAAGGATAGCACCGATGCGCCTATTAAAAGCAAAAAGAAAATTCGCGGCGCAGGCTGGTCGGGTATGGAATTTTCTACAGCCGTGAAAAAGCCGTACTTTTACGTTGCGCTTCTTTCGATGTTCTTAACGGGAATGGTGCTTCAGGGACTTGGCGGTATTGCAACCCCCCATATGTACGATATAGGCATTGACCCTGCTTTTGTTTCCATTGTTGTCAGCGTAAGCGGAATTTTGCTTACCACAGGAAAATTTTTAACAGGCTTTTTCTATGATAGATTTGGAATAAAGATTACAACCAACCTTGCCCTTATATGCGCATTTTGCGCAATGCTTTCTCTTGTTTTCTTAACCAACACAACGGTTGGTAGAATCCTTGCTTTTGTAAGAGTATTCGTAAACGCATTTGCTATGCCCCTTGAAACAGTTATGCTGCCTTTATTTGCAGTAGAATTTTTCGGAAACAAGGCCTTTGATAAGGTTATCGGTATTTTCTCTTCCGCAAGCACCGCAGGCTTTGCCGTTGGCGCACCCTTTGCAAATATGTGCTTCGACCTGTTTGGTGACTACCGTATTGCGTTCCTTGTGTTTGCAATTCTTATGGTAATTGTAACGATTGCACTGCATTACGTGCTCATACATTCAAGCCGCGACAGAAAGGAAATCGAACAACAAAGTAATGTAGATAATGTGTTGTAGCTTACAGTCGTTATTGTTATGCTATAATACTAAAAAGATTACGCAAGCTATAAAAAATAAAAAGCATGTTCCATAAAAAGAACATGCTTTATTTTTTGCCGTATGACAAACAAAATTTACTTTACTATGCTTTCAAGATAGCGGACGCATTCCATAGCATCGCCTGCATATTTATCGGCGCGCATCTTATCCGCATACTCCTGTGTTAGAACTGCACCGCCCACAATGGTTTTACACCAAGGCGCCTCCTTTTTAATAAGCTGAACAGTCTTTTCCATTTCAGGAACGGTGGTAGTCATAAGCGCGCTTAAGCCCACAAATTCGGCAGTATGTTTTATTACTGCATCAAGCACCGCTTCACTTGGCACGTCCTTACCAAGATCGATAACCTCAAAGCCGTAGTTTTCAATCAAAAGCTTCACGATATTCTTGCCTATATCGTGAATATCACCCTTTACGGTAGCAATTACGACCGTTCCCTTCTTACGTGCGTTATCAGTACCCTTAATACTGTTTTTTACCGCCTCAAACGCACATTTTGCCGCTTCAGCACTCATTAAAAGCTGGGGCAGATATACCGTTTTCTTTTCAAAGCCCTCGCCCACCTTATTAAGTGCAGGGATGACCTCGTTATTTATTATATCAAGGGGCTGAACGGTTTTTAAAAGCTCGGTTGTCAGTTCGCCTGCTTTATCCTTAAAGCCTTTTATTACTGCATCCTGAAGCAAGGATACGCTTATTTCTTCTTTTTTTGTATTTTCAGATAAAATCGCTTCAGTTTTGAAAGAATCTGCCTTTAAGATATATTCACCACAGTTTTCATCAAAGCCTTTAAGTGCCCTATACGCATAATACGTCTTCATCATTTCAACAGAATACGGATTCATTATTGCTGCAGAAAGTCCGTTTTCAAGGGCAAGCGCAAAGAAAATACTGTTTATTGCATCACGGTTAGGCAGACCGAATGAAACGTTTGAAACACCAAGCGAGGTATGGCATCCAAGCTGATTTTTAATGGTTTTTAAGGCTTCAAGGGTTGCAAGCGCCGCATTGTTATCCGCACTTACAGTAAGCGCAAGGGTATCGAAAATAATATCCTTTTTTTCTACGCCGTATTCCTTAGCTTTTTCAAGAATACGCTTTGCGATCTCCACCCTGCCTTCAGCGGTTTGGGGTATTCCGTTTTCATCCAAGGTAAGCGCCACCACAACTCCGCCGTACTTTTTAACAAGAGGAAATACCGTTTCCATACTTTCCGCCTTGCCGTTCACCGAATTAACCATTGCCTTGCCGTTATAGCGGCGAAGCGCACCCTCCATTGCCAAAGCATTGGCGGTATCTATCTGTAACGGTAGGTCGGTAACCCCCTGAAGACCACACACCGCACTTTCAAGCATTTTTCTTTCATCGATATCAGGAAGCCCCACGTTTACGTCAAGCACGTGCACTCCCTTTTCCTGCTGATTTACGCCCTCGTTAAGAATATAATTTACGTCGTTTTCAATAAGCGCCTGCTTAAAACGCTTTTTGCCCGTGGGATTGATGCGTTCACCGATTAAAATCGGTTCCTTATCAAACACTACCGCGTGTGAATAAGAAGAAATTACAGTGATATTCTTCTTTATGATCTCCTTAGGCCGAATATCTTTAATTTTGTTGCTTAACGAAGCAATATATTCAGGTGTAGTACCACAGCAGCCACCAACAACGCGCACACCCTTTTCAACGCTTGATTTAACCTCTTCAGCAAAGCTTTCAACCGAAATATCAAAAATCGTCTTTCCGTTTATCGCCTTTGGAAGACCTGCGTTAGGCTTAAATATTACAGGCACGGAAGCCGAATCAAGCAATCTTTTTATAACTTCCCTTAACTGAACGGGGCCAAGTGAGCAGTTTGCACCTATCGCATCTGCGCCCATGCCCTCAAGCATAGCAACCATCGCTTCAGGCGTGGCGCCTGTCATAAGCTTTGAATCCTCATTATACGCATTTGAAACAAGCACGGGAAGATTACTTGCTTCCTTTGCCGCAAGAAGTGCCGCCTTAGTTTCGTAGGAATCGTTCATTGTTTCAATTATGATAAGCTGCGCACCGTACTTAACGCCAAGGCATACTGTTTTTTTGAAGACCTCCACCGCATCCTCAAAATCAAGTTCACCAAGGGGCTTTAAAAGCTTGCCGGTAGGGCCTATATCAAGTGCAACGAACTTTTCCTTTTGTGAGGCGCTTTCCTTTACTGCAGAAAATGCGTTTTCGAACGCAGCTTTAATTATCTGTTCAAGCTCAGCTTCATCAAACTTAAGAACGTTTGCACCAAACGTATTTGTGCTTACCACGTTACTGCCTGCATCAAAGTACGCCTTATGTATTTCGCGTATTACCTCCGGATGAGTAATGTTCCACCGCTCAGGCAATTCGCCCGTTTTAAGTCCACGTGCCTGAAGAAGCGTACCCATTCCGCCATCAAGGCACACGATACTGTTTTTTAAAAATTCCTTAAAATCCATAACACACCAACTACTTACCAATCATATCCGAAAGATTGCTCTGTATTTTTTCAGCCACGTCAGGCTTATTCATAGAATAAACGTGAACGTTGGTTATTCCGTTTGCAAAAAGATCGATTATCTGATCGGTCGCATACGCAATACCTGCCTGCTTCATTGCCGCAGGATCGGAACCGAATTTATCCACAATACTCTTAAACCTTTGGGGCATAAACGAGCCCGAAAGTTTTATTGCCCTTTCAACCTGATTTGCGTTGGTAATAGGCATAATACCTGCCACAACGGGAACGGTTATTCCCACCTCGCGAATTTTATAAAGGAAATTATATAACAAATTATTATCAAAAAACATCTGCGTTGTAAGGAAATCGCATCCTGCATCAACCTTTTCCTTAAGGTATTTGATATCTTCCTTCTGGTTTACGCTTTCAGGATGAATTTCGGGGTAGCACGCACCGCCGATACAAAACGCATTCTCTTCCTTTAACTGACGCACAAGGTCGATAGCGTAGCGGTAATCCCAATTACTTCTGTCTTCATTTTCCTTTTCTTTGGGAATATCGCCCCTTAACGCCATTACGTTTTCAATGCCCGCTTCCTTAATAGCCTGTACCTGTTCCTTTACGGTTGCCCTTGTGGAAGAAACTGCGGTAAGATGTGCAATACTTGGCACGCCGTACATATTTTTTATGTTGCGCGCTATCTCAAGGGTGTATGCGCTTGTGCCGCCGCCTGCACCGTAGGTAACACTCATAAACGCAGGCTTAAGCCGTGCTATTTCCTCGGTAGCAGTTTTTACACTTTCAAAGCTTGTTTCCGTTTTGGGCGGAAACACCTCAAACGAAAGTGAAAGCGTATCTTTTTTAAGAAGCTCAATAATTTTCATAAAAACGTTCCTTTAATAAATAATTTAGTATATTATACACCCAAACAAAGCCTATAATCAAGTTATTTTTACAAATTCGTTTGCCTGTTTTTATTATGCGTGCTATAATTGTCGTATCAATTTTTTGGGGAGAAGCATATGTCAGTTTTTCTTTCAACACTAAACCAAATGACATTTTTATTACTTTTAATTGCTATCGGCTACACTCTTGTAAAGCTTAACGTTTTAAAAAGTGAAAACACGTTGGTGCTTTCAAGGCTTGAAAACAACGTATTTATCCCCGCGCTTGTTATGGGAACGTTTATCGATAACCTTACCGTAAACAACATAAATACCGCGTGGCAGTACATATTGGGTGGCTTAGCGGTAGTGTTTGCGCTGATGCCCATTTCAATCTTCAGCGCCCGAATTCTTGCAAAGGATGATAAGTATATAAGAAATATTTACACCTACAGCTTGTGCTTCCCCAACTTTGGCTTTATGGGCAATGCGGTTGTGCTTGCACTTTTCCCCGATTACTTCGTTTATTATCTTATATTCGTGCTTCCGTTCTGGGTACTTATCTACGTTTGGGGTGTGCCCTCTCTTTTAATACCTAAAAAAGACGGTGCAGCAAGCATTAAAGCAAGGCTTAAGCCGCTTATAAACCCAATGTTCATTTGTATGCTGATTGGTATGGTGATAGGTCTTTCGGGAATAAAACTTCCTTCGTTTATTTCAACCTCGATTACGTCCCTTGGAAGCTGTATGTCACCAATCGCAATGGTGCTTACAGGTATGACGATTGCTAAAATTAACCTTATTGCCACATTCAAAAGTATGAATATGTACGTTGTTTCGGCAATAAAACTTTTGTTTATCCCCCTTATCGTGCTTATTGTTCTTACGTTTATAAACATCCCCTACGGTGTAAAGCTGTGCAGTATGTGCGCCGTTGCAATGCCCCTTGGGCTTAACACAATTGTAGTTCCAAGCGCATACGGAAAGGATACCTCGGTCGGCGCAGGTCTTGCACTTATCTCTCACCTGCTTTCAGCGGTGACTATACCGATTATATTTATGTTGTTCGATTTGCTTGTAAAATAAAAAATCGGGTGCTTAAGGGTCGTACTCTTAAGGATAGTAATTGTTGACTTCATTCAGTTATATTGTTATAATATGAATGTAAATTGCGACTTTAAGCTATGAGGTAACTACCACATGCTTGACAGGTGTGGTACTATCTGGCAAATGCACTTTTGGTCGTGGTCGTCAATAGCATAAGGACCCTTGTTATATTTTGACGTCTGCGATTTTTGTGCAGACGTCTTTTTTGTCGCTTTTTATAAATATTATAAAAAGGAGGAAAACAAAATGTTTTCCAAAATCAAACTGTCATTATCAACCATCAACTACAAGCTCTACTTCGCACTTTTAGTCCTCGGATTAGCACCCACAGTGTACACCACTATGCGTGTGTTTTTTCTCGGCTCACTTCCCGGAGAATACTCTTTCTCAATCGCAGGGCAATTATCGTGGGTAAATCTGCTTTATGAAATCATAAACGAGGCAATTATTCTGCCGTTGTTTTATTTCATTGGAAAGGTGGCAAATGACAAAAAAGAGTTCGCTAACCGAGTGAAAACAGGAATGTTAATGTCCTTAGGCGTTTATCTTATTTTATCCGTTGCTATCGTTTGCTTTACAAAACCGCTTTTGTCGCTAATGGCAACCGATGTTACCATTTTTGATGCTTCGTCTACATATATTCGTATTGAAAGTATAGCAAACATATTTTTAATACTTACACAATTCACACTCGTTGCGCTTGTGACAATAAACAAGAGCAAATATCTTTATATCTTAACCTTTGCAAGACTTGTATTAAGCCTTGTTTGTGATACGTTCCTTGTATCATCATTGCCTATATCCCTGAACCTTGGCGTAAACGGAATTGGTTACTCAAATATTATCGTTAATATTGTTTTGCTATGTATATCGTTTTTACTTCTTGCAAAAGAAAATGTTAATGTATTTGATAAAGCAAAACCGAGTTTTATTTGGACTAAAGAATTTATAAAAATAGGCAGTATTTCTGGTATCGAATCACTTGTTCGCAATGTTGCTTATATGGTTATGATTTCTCGAATGGTCAATGTTGTAGGTGAACAGGGCGCCTATTGGGTGGCTAATAACTTTATTTGGGGTTGGCTGCTTTTACCCATTCTTCAACTCGGTGAACTCATAAAGCAAGAAACCGCAATCGATAAAGATAATATACGAAAAAATAGTCTTGGATATTTTGGACTTACTGCGATTATATCTGTGCTTTGGTTTATCAGCGTTCCGCTTTGGAAACCATTTATGGCAAATGTTTTACAGTTTAACGATGTGAATAAACTATTCGAACTTGTGCTTGTTCTTGTCGGTTTTTATGTGCTGTATGCATTCCAAAATGTATTTGACTCTGTTTTTTACGGACTCGGTAAAA
>JAZQTV010000113.1:0-79893 GCA_045630945.1 Clostridia bacterium | reverse complement strand
TACGCTTTTCGGCTTGGGATGCGGATTGCCATTGAGGTCTTCACCGAACCGGAACGGCAATAAACAACTTTATACCACAGACGGCAGGGGCAGCCTTGCCGTTTGTCCTTTGTGTCCTTATTGTCCTCTTATAAAAAGTTTTGCGATTATAAACCGCAAAAGTATGCACCATACCCCTAAAAAGTGGTGCATTGTATAGGAATGGGGGTTATCTGCCAACATTGCGCACCGATTTAGATATCGGGGCAGAAAAGTACGAAACCACAGAGGTTTCGGACTTTTTCTATACGAATTTTCACAGTCAAATTTTATAGATATCTTCCTCCCTAAAAGGCTTTTGGGGAGGACTCGAACTAAAACATATTGATTATAATGATGCTTTTTGTTATAATATTTTACAAGGCGGTGATCTAAATGAGAAATTTAACAATTAAAAGAGCGAAAAGCTTTGTGGGATGTCTTGCCAAATTAAAAATATATATAGAAGATCATACGTCAAACGAAACACTAATAAATAATACGCCTTGCCGTAAAATTGGGGATTTGAAAAACGGAGAAGAAAAAAACTTTCAAATTGGTGAAAAAGAAGCTAAGGTATTTATAATTGCAGACAAATCAAACAAGAATTATTGCAAGGAGTATTATCAGCTTCCCAGCGGTCATGAAGATATTTTCCTTTCCGGAAAATGTAAGTTTGAGGCTGCAAATGCATTTCATCTTAATAATAATCAAAGCAAAGGCTTTGTTGCAACTTGTAAAAGTGCCAAAAAACATCCTCTTATCTTAACCGTAGCCATTGTTGCAATTGCTTCGCCACTACCAATGATTGTTGTTACATCAATGTGGACACTGATTTTTGGCGTAGGTTTTGGCATATCTGTTTTAGGGTATTCCACCATTCCTGATTGGATGTTATTTTTATGTTTATTGCCTTTAAGTTTTTCACCTCTGTTTGATGTATTTGGTATCATTTTAGGTATAGTTAAAATTAAGGAACGGCATTCTAAATTGTGCATAATTCTATCTGTATTGGGTTTACTTATGAATTTCGCTTTAATATTTGGTATGGGTTATATAGGTTCTCGTTATTAAATAAAGAAATTATACCGATATCCAAATCGGTGCGACCGTGCCAACGAAAAAGCCTAGAAATCCAGTAATCATTGGGGTTTCTAGGTTTTTTATTTCCCTTTTTCAAAAATCAATTTGGGGCAAAATTAGGCTAATTTCACCTAGTTTTTTTCAATTAGGTGGCTCAGAGGTGGCTCAGAATTTTAGTGAAAACACAATTAGAAAAAAGCAAACTTTTTAGTTTGGCACGAAATCTACTAGAGAAATTTTTAAGGGCATCGTTTGATGCCCTTTACTTTTTATACTTCACATTTTTTTAATTTATACTCACAAGCTATTAGCATTGCCTGTTGTTGCGTTTATCTCAACCTCTTTTTTATTAAAAAGATTATTGCCGCAACCAACAATACAACAGCAACACCGATGCCTATCCATAATGCAACGTTAGTACTTTTCTCAGGAGCTTTTGTGGGCTCACCTTCACCGTTCACGTCTGTTGTGGGTGTTGCCACCTGATCTGCCTCGATTGATTCCATAATCTTCATTTTGAATGTCGGCGAAGGCAGATTATTTGAATTTCCCAGATTTGCAACGTACGTTAAATCACCGTTGCCTTCAGGATAATCAACAAATGCAAGCTGTTCAATACCGTATGCTATGCCCGTAATTCCCGAAACGACCTTCGTATCAAGAAGCACTTCATCCTTTGATATGATTTCAGCATTAACCTCAACGTATTTATTATTAACTATAACACGGAAACCCGAAAGAGTATCGTGCTGACCGATTTTTTTAAGTCCGTCACCTACGTTTTTGAACTTTACAACTATGCCGTTTTCGGTTTTCAGTGCAGATATAGGCTCGGGTGATAAAACGTATGCGGAATCGCCTATTCCGTAATCCATAGTAAGCGCTAAAGCCGCAAGCCTTAATCCTATGGGCTCTTTATAGTTAGGATGTCCTGCATCAGTATCTTCGGGGCGGATACCGTAGTCAACAGATACCACAAGCCCTGCTTTTTCTATCAGCTTAATTCCATCGAATTGAACTGCACGCTGTTCTTGTATACCGCTCCAATCCTCCGTTGTATGCGAGGATAACTGTACACTGTAAAGGGAAAATTTGTTGCCGTTCTTTTCTCTTAAATCATCTATATATACTTTAAGATACTGATTATACTTGCCATAATCGCTTATTGCAAGATATCGCTCATTTTCGCCGTGATAGAACAGCATTCCTTTTACGCTCATCTTTATAAAGGGATGCATAAGCGCATTATACATAGCCGAAGAAGGAACCTCGCCTTGCATCATCTTATAATTTGCTTTGGTTGTAGCATCTGCCGACATAAGCTGATATAAAGGTGCGCCGTTTGCCGCAACCATAATCATTCCGATTGGCACTTCAAGCGAATCATACATTTTATGCGCAAAGAAGAAGCCGATTGACGAAAACTGATTGGCGGTGCTCAAGCTTTCAACCGCCCATTTGTTGCCGTTTATGGGTTCGCTTTGCGGCGTGTGCCAAACGCTTTTGTCAACAAGCGTATCGTTTCTGTGCTGTGTGAAAAAGCGTATATTGCCGTTAGCAGACGCAATTAGATTTTCCTTATACTCATCAGAATATTCATTTCCGCAACGGCCTAATTCCTTTTCAGCATTAGATTGTCCGCTGATAAAGAACACGTCACCTATAAGCACGTTAGTCAACTTTTGTGTAATTCCGTTACAGAATAATACCATATCCTGTCCGTTTTTATTGGCATTCATTTCGTCAAGAATAACGATCCACGTACCGTCGCTTTGCACGGTTGTTACCTTGCGCTGTCCGTTAAACTGAGCAGCAACCTCCTTGCCTATATACGTGCTAAAGCCCCATACCGAAACCTTTGCATTGCGCTGAATAACCATATTATCAGAAAACGCACCGCTTACGTGAAAATCCTTATTTAAAGTATCGTCAACGTATTCGGGATATTCTTTATATTTAACGTCGGAGGTTAATTTTTTTTCAAACATAGAACCTTGTGCGTGAATTCCTTTATTAAGATTTTTAAGCAAATCGCCCTCACAGGCAATAACCAGTTTTACGCCCGATTTTACTTTTCCGCTGAAATTAAAACGCAAAAAGAGGTTTGAAACGTCAAACTCACCCTTTGCCGTCGTAACCTTATTATTTCCATTGACCTTTACCGTCGCCTTCACCCACGCACCGCTATTCTTTTCAATAACGTAGCTATTGTTGCTTGCATTTTCAGGTGCAGTCCAGCCGCCGTCGTTAACCTGAATTTGCAATCTGAACGAAATATCCGTATCAGATTCATTAAATATATACTGATTAAACGTAATCGTACCCTCGTAAATATCTTCTGCGGAAAACAATCCACCCGAATTGCTTGTTATCAGCCAAGGGTTATCCCCCTCGCCAACAGAAGTATATACAATCCCCGTCGAATCCTTTGCCGCAAAAACGTTTACGTTAAATATGCAAATAAACAACATTATGCACAATACCAGCGAAACAAACTCTCGCATATTCTTTTCTCCCTTTATTGTTTAATAAATTTTAACCATTTTGAGTATTATACCCCAAGCACCTCGCAACTGTCAATATTCACAATCTTTTTGTTGTTTTGTGTAATAAACAGATCATTTTGTTTCTTGTGTCAGCTTTTTTGCCGCGCTATAATTATAGTGAGTAAATATTAGGAGGAACAATTATGATTACGTCACAGGATATTAAAGATGCCGCTAAAAGAATGGGTGCTGACATTGTAGGTATCGGTTCAATTGACCGTTGGAGCACCGCCCCAATTCAGATGGATCCTAAGCAAATTATGCCTAAGGCAAAATCAATTATTTGCCTTGGTTTTCGTGTATTAAGAGGTTCTTTGCGCGGCGTGGAGGAAGGAACGTACTTTTCCAACTATTCAGCAATGGGCTATGGCGGCATTACGTACTTATATATGCCGATGACAATAATAAATTTAAGTAAAATGATTGAAGATGCAGGCTATGAGGCAGTACCCATGGGGCATCAAAGCGACTGGCGTGCCATTGACAATTTAGGCTATATGCGAAAAAATTATTCGCGCCCCGTCGAAGAAGGAAAGGCCGCACCCGACGTAATGGTAAATTTAAGAATTGCAGGCTTCCTTTGCGGTTTGGGCGAGATTGGCTATTCTAAAATGCTGCTTACCCCCGAATTTGGACCCCGTGTTCGTGTAGGTATTATCATCACCGAGCTGGAGTTAGAACCTGATCCCATTATGGAGCCGGGTACACTTTGCAATCGTTGTATGGCGTGTGTACGCGAATGTTCCGGCAACTGTATTCCTGCCGACAGAACTGTTAAAGAAAACGTTGGCGGCTATGAGCTTGAATGGGCAGACGTAGATATGGAACGTTGTGATTGGGTTTTCCAGGGTGGTGCTGAATGCAAGGAAAATGAAGAAGGACACTATTTTGATGAATTTTCTCCCCATTGGGCAGGCAAATATAAGCCTTCTGAAATTTCGCCCTTCCAGACTGCCCCTGCGCGCCTGTATAATTCGGGCAAAGCCATTTGCGGTGCAAGGGGCTGCACCCGCGCCTGTATGGTAAGCCTTGAAAAGCGTGGAGTTTTAAAGAACAAGTTTGAAAATCCGTTCCGCACTAACAAGCCGTGGCGAGTTGATTGGTCGCAAGAAGCTATTGAGGTGGATTACAAGGTACCGTACGAGGAAATGGATTCACCCAACAACAAAAAACCGTCAAAGTCAGATACGGATTGATAATGCTATGAAATTTTCCGTTGGCTTTCAGTTATACGAAAACGGTGAGGAGCCGTTTTCCCATATTGTACATTCCTACAAGGAGCATATTGCCGAGGTTTTCTTTGCCTGGCAGGATTTTGCCACAGGCAGAAGCGCAATTGCCACACGTCACGGGTACACCGATTGGTCTGCTCAGGCGAGGTTAGAAAACGAACTGCGCGCCATAAAAGAGTTGGGCATAAAGCTTGATTTGCTTTTTAACGGCAACTGCTACGGCGAGTATGCCATTTCCGAAAAGCTTGCCAATTCGGTTATTTCGGTTATTGAGCATCTTGAAAGCACAGTAGGCGGAGTGGACATAATCACAACAACGTCGCCTGCCATTGCCCACACGGTAAGAAAACGCTTCCCCAATATTGAGCTTCGTGCTTCTGTTAATATGAAGATTGGCACGGTAAAGGGAATGGAATATCTTTCAGATTTATTTGATTCCTTTCACGTTCAGCGGGAATATAACCGTGATTTAAAGCATTTGAAAATGCTTAAGGAGTGGGCAGATTCAAACGGTAAAAAGCTGATTCTTCTTGCAAACAGCGGTTGCTTTGCCAATTGTTCAGGTCAAACCTTCCACGATAATCTTGTTGCACACGAGGCAGAGGTTTGCGAAGTTGCCAACCTGAAGGATTTTACACCCTACGTTTGCTGGCGTGCGCTTAAAAACAAAGAAAATTGGGTAATGCTTTTGCAAAACACGTGGATTCGTCCCGAAGACCTTAATAATTACGACGAACTGTTTGATACCGTGAAGCTTGCAACCCGTATGCATTCATTGCCCGGAATGGTTATAGATGCCTATGCGCGCAGAAGCTTTTTCGGTAATACTCTTGATCTGTTTGAACCGTCATTTAGCCGTGCCGTAGCTCCTTATGCTATGGTGAACAATGCTTTTCCTGATGATTGGTTTACAAAAACGGCTTCCTGTGATAAAATATGCCACAAATGCGACTACTGTAAAAAGGTATTAAATCAAGTACTGATAAAAGTTGAGGAATAACCGCAGTGGAATTTTTTGATGATATATGCGTAAGCGACGTAACAGTCATATCGGGTATCCGCCCCGCAGGCAGAAGCACCAACAACCTTGCAGGCAGAAAGAATAACGGTCTGCTTTATATTAGAAGTGGTGAGGCTGTTTTTTGCGAAGATTCAGGGCAAAAGCTTACCGCTAAATGTGATGAGTTAATCTATATACCCAAAGGTTGCCGCTATAAAATGCAATACACCGCACCCGACACAAGCTTTGTGCTTATAAATTTTGAAATATTCAATAAATGCCGCGATGACTTTCTGCTTTCCAGATCTATCACACCTTTAGCTACCGATGATGCTTCGCATCGTATTGCAGGGATTATGGCAAGCTTGGAAATATGCGGTACAATACAAAACTTTTCTGCACTTTTCCGCAGGAAAGAGCTTGTTTACAAGCTGTTAAGCGGGGTATATGAGCTCAATTCTACCCCATCGGTAAAAATGCAAAAGTATCCGCAAATCTTTGCAGGAGTGCGTTTGTTAGAGCAAAGCTTTCTCGAAAACATTCCCGTATCAAAATTTGCAGAAGCAAGCAACATAAGCATCAGCTTGTTCCGTTCGCTGTTTGGCAAGCAATACGGAATGTCGCCTATACAGTACCGCAACCGTCTGCGTATCGACCGTGCCGTTGCCATACTTTCAGAAGGCAGTTGTACCGTTCTTGAAGCCGCCTATGCCAGCGGATTTGAAAATATCGGCTACTTCTGCCGCTATTACAAAAAAATCACAGGCGAAACACCGCACGAAACAAAGCTCCGCAACATCTAACGTCCTGTCCCCATTTAACGAATAAAAGCAGTTCTTGCGAACTGCTTTTTGTTTTGTTTTTAGTTTTTGGTAACGAGCAGAACCATATCATCTGCCACGGGTTTTTGAGGAATGTCATATTCGCCATCGGTTTTGATGCTATCGCTGATTAACGTATATTCGCCTGTTCTTGTATCGTACCATTTTGCAGTATAGGTAGCGTTTTTATCCATATTGATAAGCTTACCTGCTGAATCAACGGTACGGTTATAGAGATATACGGTATAAATCTCGTCACCTCTGTAAAGGCAAGCATAGTTTCCTTCCTTGGTCTTTACAAAAGCGTTTTCGTAATCGAAATCGGGCTGAAGCGTCCACCATTCAAGAGCCTCGAAGAACGCTCTTATATAGCCGAGCTCACTACTGATGGGTGCATTGATAAGATCAGACCAGTTTGTTTCAAGCTTCTTCTGAACGGTTGTTACTGCAACACCATCAAAGGCATCGCTTGTAGTTGCGTATCTGCCTCTGTAAAGCCACATATCAGCGCCGCCGTAAGCGTGACCCATAAAGCACATATAACCAATCCAAGCCTGTGCACGCATACAGAAGTCACCGCCGTAAAGGAAGTGATATCTTGCTTCGTAATCAACAACGGGCTTCTTCTGACCGTTTTCCCAATAATCCCTGGGAATGCCGAAGTTGAACTGCTGATCAACAACAGGACGCCACTGATTTGCCCACCAAGTGTGTCCCTTAACGTTCTTGAACTCGGAAGCACGTGTAAGTCCGCTACGGGTAGTTGCTTCGGGGTTATAGTTGTTATAGCCGCCGTCAATACCTGCAACAGGCACGCCGCCGTCAACACCAACGCCCTGTGCATTAAGCTGATGTGCAGAAATGGGGCTGTTGTAAGGATCTATTTCAGCAATGTGCTCACACATAATCTTATAGGTTTCAAAAATGCCCTCGCCAAAGTTACGTGCATCGTCAACTTCCTGACCAAGCGTCCACATAACAGGATATGAGCAGTAACGTGCTACCCAATAACGTGTAAGAGGCTTAATATTCTTGCAGAAGTCTTCGTGCTTTGCGGCACTGGGGAATTCAAGTTCAGCATTTGCGTGAACAAGACCCTTTTCTGCAATATATTTAAAATACTTATCAAGCTCTTTGAATCCCGCAAGGTCTTCATCGCTGATAACACCGTCGCGAACGTTGTAGTTTGCGCCGATGGGCTCTGACTGATAAACGGTAAATCCCTGTTCAACTCTGCGGTCAACAATGTATTTAAAATGAGAATCGGTTTCGATATTTCCTGCGCCTTCGCCTGCAGAATCAAATTCTTCTTTAACCATATTCCAATGGGTATCACCCAAATAGAAGAACGGTGTGCCGTCAGCGTATGTGAAATAGCGGACGTTTTCCTGTGTTTTTACAAAGCCGCGCTTATAAATTTCAAGGTCACCTTCATACTCCACGCAGGATACTGTGCCCGAAATACCATCAATACCTAGATTAAGCTCGCCTGATTCCTTAACGGCAAAATCCCAAGCGCCAAGCTCGGTAAGCACGTAACGTGCCTTCCATGAGAAGCCGCCGTCCCAGAACATTGGCACCTTATACTCCTTTTTCGTTTCCTGATGAACAAGGATAAGGTCTGCTTCTGCTTCAAAAATATCATTTACTTTAATGCGAGCATTGAATTCAAGCTCATCCGATACCCATTTCTGTATTTTTCTCATTTTACGTGCTCCTTAATTTTTTGTTACCAAAAGTACCATATCGTCAGCAACAGGCTTTTGCGGAATATCATAGGTGCCGTCAACTTTAAGTTCCTTGCTGATAAGCGTATATTTGCCTGTTCTTGTATCAAACCACTGTGCAGTGTAGGTTGCGTTCTTATCCATATTTACAAGCGAACCTGCCGAATCAGTGGTACGGTTGTAAAGGTAAACAACGTAAACCTCATCACCTGTGTATGCGCATGCATAATAGCCTTCCTTGTTATCTGCCTTCTTGAAAGCATTTCCATTATCAAAGTCAGGTGTAAGATTATACCAGCCAACGCTTTCCATAAAGCCTCTGAGATAGATAAGCTCATCGCTTATATTAGCGTCGATAAGATCTGACCAATAGGTAGTTGTCTTCTGCTCGATAGTAATGACATCAACACCGTCAAAGCCATCGGAATCGGTAGCATATGAGCCCTGATACAACCACATATCTGCTCCGCCGTAGCCGTGACCTACGTGACCTGTAAGATATACTATCCAAGCCTGTGCACGCATACAGAAGTCACCGCCGTAAAGGAAGTGATATCGTGCTTCGTAGTTTACGATAGGCTTGTTTTGTCCGTTATCCCAATAATCCTTGGGAATACCAAAGTTGAACTGTTGGTCAACAACCGGTCTCCACTGGTTTGCCCACCACGAATGACCTGCAACGTCCTTAAACTTTGAAGGTCTTGTAAAGCTTTTACGCTGTGTAGCTGTGGGATCGTAGTTATTGTAACCGCCGTCAATGCCTGCAACAACAACGTAACCGTCAACTGTAATGCTTGAACCGTTAAGCTGGTGTGCGGAAATGGGGTTTTTATAGGGATCGCAAGCAGCAAGCTGCAAGCACATTCTCTGATATACTAAAAGCGTGCCTGCCTTCTGGTTTGTAGCGTCGTCAACTTCCTGACCAAGCGTCCACATTACAGGATATGCACCGTAACGTGCAACCCAATAACGAGTAAGTGCTTCTACGTTATTTGAAAATCCCGGCTGTGTTGCAGCAGAGGGGAAGATAAGTTCAGCGTTAGCGTGAACAAGTCCCTTTTGTGCAATATATTGGAAGTACTTATCCATCTTCTGGAAGCCCTTGATATCGGTCTTACTGATTTTACCGTCTTCTACGTTATAGCTTGCGCCGATAGGCTCTGACTGATATACGGTAAAACCCTGTGCGGCACGACGGTCAACAATATACTTGAAGTGTGAATTTGTCTGAATATCGCCTGCACGGTTACCTGCGGAATCAAATTCCTCGGTTATCATATTCCAGTGTGTATCACCTAAGTAGAAGAAGGGTGTACCGTCAGCATATACGAAATAGCGAACGTTTTCCTGTGTTTTTACAAAGCCGTGCTTGTAAATATCAAGGTCGCCCTTGTAGTTGTTAGCGGCAACGGTACCTGTCTGACCGTTAATACCGATATCGGTTGCACCGCTTGTAGCAGTAACGAATTCCCAAACGCCGTGCTCTGTAGGTGCAAAACGAACCTTCCAAGACTTTTCGCCGTCCCAGAAGCCGGGCATTACTAACTGTGTGCCTGTTTCACGGTTTGTGAAGGTAACGTCAAGAACTGCATCATTAAAGTCCTTTACCTCTACGGTAGCTTCAAATTCAATTTCAACTGCAACCCAAACATCAGTAACATAGTTGGTTTTTTCGGTGATATCAGGAAGCATAGGTGTGGGCTGAGGTGTAGGTGTTACACTTGCGGTGCCTGAATTATCACCATCCTGTGTAGGTGTCTGACTGCAGCCTGAGAAAATTGCAAAAATTGAAATTAAGGATAAAAGAATAGCTATTAATTTTTTCATTCTGCCTTTCCTCCTTTTTTAGTCTTAAGAATAAAGAATATCGCTACGGCACCTGCAAGCACTATTACCGAAACCGCAACAACTGCGATGATTATTGCGTTTGAGCCGCTATCCTGATTACTATCGCTTACCTGTACACCGTCTGTTACTGTGGGAATGTTGCCGTTAGCATCGGGTGTAGGAGCAGGGGTGCTTTCTGATGAAACAGCATCTCTGAAGGTAACCTGATACTTATCATAGTTATAGGGCTTATAAATGGTAACAGGCTTGGGTGTGGTGGTAATAGCAGCGCCGCCTTCATCCTCTTCCTCTTCTTCCACCTCGATAGGCTCGTAAGCGTCCTCAAGGAAGATACCTGCATTTTTAACC
This sequence comes from Clostridia bacterium, assembly GCA_045630945.1. Lineage (GTDB taxonomy): Bacteria > Bacillota > Clostridia > Christensenellales > QALW01 > UMGS1322. Next base: position 69,270 of record JAZQTV010000113.1, on the reverse strand, counting down.
TGAATTTCTACAATGTCAGCGAACGTATCCATATTATCAAAGCAAACGTTCCATGCATCAAAAACTTCATCGTTAATATCGTCACTTGTAACAATAAGATCAATTTCAATTCTCTGCCAGTTTTCACTAAGCGTCATATCGCTACTGCCAAGAATGGTCTTGTTTACACCGCCGGTTGCAAAATTGAACATTGAACCGTCATAGCTGTCAAGCGCATCTTCAGCATTAAGAATCTTGCCTGCCTTGGTAGGACGTATCTTCATACCAAACTTATGCTCTTTACCTGCATTACTTGCTTTATTTGCAACGCGTACGTCAAGAACAAACCACAAGGTAACGTCTTCTTCGCCGCCCATAGCGCTCTTAACTGCATCGTAAATATTAAGGTAAGGTGATGCGTAGCTATTATTCATACCCTTGAATACGTGAGTAGTCTGACCGTTGAATTCGCCCGTGGAAATAGTGGTTGCACCAAGACCCTTTCCCCACGTAGCCGTAAGGAAGTTTCCTTCGGGTAATTCGGGCGTATCCTCACCGTTGCCAACAACAGTATCGCCTGAATTGCCGCTATCTGCATTGCTGTTATCGATGGTGGGCTTATCGCTGCCCGTTGTACCGTCAACAATTACGATAGAGGTGTTCTTGATACTGATGGACTTGCATATCTCAAAATCGTTCATTCTGTGGAAGCAAAGATTAAGCTGTGTCCAGAACTCCGTATTAAGATCGTCAGGTGTGATTTCAAACTCGGGTGTTTCAATGGTTGCCCACTCGCCTGTAAGATAATCCTTTTGTTCGAAAACAATACCTATGTTGCTGCCGTCAATGCTTGCAATTGAAGATGATTCAACCTTCTCCTTGAAGTTAGCCTTAAAAGAATCCATACTTGCAACTAAAGAAGTTCTTCCGCCAACTCTTATAAGCATCGTTACAGGGAATTCTTCATCCTCATAACCTTCGTTATAAGCGATTTTTGCATTCATTGTTACCTTAACGGTAATGGATGATTTACCCTTAATAAGACTTTGAAGGTCAGAAAAAAGGTTTACTGAAGCAGAATGATATGCCGCCTCAATTCCGCCAAACGTATAAACGGTTGTTCCGCCTTCTGTTGTCTTTGTTACGTCAGTATTGCCATGAAGCTTTTTCCACTCTGCAGTAACCTTTGTTGTATCGCCTGTCGCCGATACGGTAACCGCCACAGAAATAGCCAAAGCAAATACAAGCAAAACTGCCAAAAGCTTTTTCATAAAAAAATCCTCCCATATTATCACGTAATTTTATTATACTAAAATTTTTTTAATTACACCATTGCAAATCTTGCTATATTGTTATACCAGCTTAAAAAAGATGCAATGTTATTTTAGCCTGCCAACAATCAAATTTCGTTGTGCTTCAAATGTTGCAGTTATTTTCTTTTTATGCTATAATAAGAAAAAGGCGGTGATTTTATGGCTGCAAGCGACGTTTTGCAGGAAACGCTTATCAAAAAAAGCGAACAATACATATTTATAAGCTATGCACACAAGGATAGTGACCGCGTTTTGCCCATTATAAAAAGGCTTTCCGCGCTTGGCTTTAACGTTTGGTATGATGAAGGCATTAAAGCAGGAACGGAATGGCCCGATTATATAGCAAAGCGCCTTGAGGATGCCACGTGCGTGATTGCTTTTTTATCGCCTGCGGCAGTTGCTTCATTTAATTGCCGTCAGGAAATCAATTATGCAATAGACCTTGGTAAGCCCACCATGACGGTTTACCTTGATGAATTTGAGCTTACGGGCGGTATGCGTATGCGCCTTGGTCTTTCGCAGGCAATGTTTTACTACCGCCACGCAAATCTTGATTCATTTATTGATGAGCTTTCACTTTCTGAAATGCTTACCCCCTGCCTGAACAAAATTCCGCAGGATGATAGTGCTAAAGTAACGCCTCAGGCACAGCAAAAAACGCAAACTTCATTACATAACAACGACGGTGACTTTCTTATACAGAATAACGTTTTGCTTGAATACAAAGGAAGCGGCGGTGAGGTAATAATTCCCGACGGAATTACCGTAATCGGTCACTCGGCATTTAGTTCAACAAGTGTAACCAAGGTTTTTATTCCCGACAGTGTTCGTGAAATCGGTCAAGCCGCATTCCAATCGTGCACGGAGCTTACAAGCGTTAATATTCCCGGTAGCGTAGCTACGCTTGGAAACGCAATATTCCTTGGCTGCACAAAGCTTTCTGACGTTACGTTGGGTGAGGGTCTGACGCTTATAGCAAACAATATGTTCTCATTATGCCATAAACTTAAATCCATCGTCATCCCCCAAAGTGTAAAAATTATTGATCAATTTGCCTTTGCATTTTGCGACAGCCTTGAAAGTGTAACGCTTTCGCACGGGCTTGAAACCATCTTAGATAATAGCTTTTCAGCTTGCATTAACCTTCAAACCATAGCCATTCCCGAAACCGTAACGGAAATCGGCGCCTGCGCCTTTGAAGAATGCCGCAAATTACAAAAAGCATACGTGTACAAGAAAACGGAATATAAGAAATTCTTTGGCAGAACCTTTCCCAAAGACACTTGGGTAATAAAAAATTAGGATGTTTTTTGAGGAATATAATAATGTTTGATACCTTTATAAGCTATCGTCGTGTAGGCGGCGGTGCAATAGCCGCAAGAGTATATGACTATTTAAAATTAAAGGGTTATAATCCGTTTTACGATATAACGGGAATGAGCTCGGGGCGTTTTGACGAGCAATTAAAGAACAATCTTATTCACGCACTTAACTACGTGCTTATTCTTTCAAAGGGCGCGCTTGACAGGTGCAACAATGACGATGATTGGGTTTATAAGGAAATAAAAACTGCCATCGAATATAACCTTAACGTAATAGTCTTGATTGAGGAAGGCTTCACCTACCCCGAAGACTTGAGGGAAGACCTTGACGTATTAAGAATGTTTCAGGCAATAGAGTATTCGGAGCAAACTATTTCCTCACGCCTTGATATATTAGCCGAATCCCTGCAACGCGCTAAACAAAAGGACAGTCAGCAGATATACGGTGCAGAATCAAAGCGCTTTAAGATAAACGACGAATACGTTTCATATTACGAGGATATTGAGGACGGTCACGTGGTTATGCGCCGCGCACCCGTAGTATTAAAAAGCTTTATGGGATACATTACCGGCAAAACGTGGTTCGGTTCATCGCAGGCGTGGAATATCCGTGCAAGAATGTACGGCAAAAAGAGGCTTGTGGGCACTTACTTTGCCAATTCTTCACTTGACGACGGCATCGGCACGTTCTTTCTTAACGTGGTTGATGCAAACACACTTGAAGGCTTCTGGTCAGGCTACGATAACGTTAATAACACCATTACAACAGGCAAGTATATTTTTAAAAGGAAGTTCAAGGATTACACCATACGCAAAGCCACCATTGAAGATTTTCCCACAGTGATACGTATTGCCGATGAACAGCTTGGCAGCGGCTATCTCACAAAGGAACGCCTCAAGAAAACCCTTGATGAAGACCTTTCTGACGAAATAATCGTTGCGGAGCACAATTCAACCAAAAGCATCATCGGTTTCAGCCTTTATAAGCACATTTCATACGAGGATGCAGAAGAAATTTCCAAAGGACATCAGTTCCGCAATATGATGTTTGCATCCGCTATCGGCTATATTGCTACCGTTGCCACCGACGAATGTTTTAAAAAGTACGGTATCGGCACCGCTCTAATTGAAAAAAGCATTTCAAATATGAAGGAAAAGGGAATCAACTGCTTTATCAGCACCGCCTGGAAGCACGCAGGAATTATCAACATCGGTTCGGTGCTTGAAAACTTAGGCTTTACAAAGGAGCTTGAAATACCTAAATATTGGTACGAATCAAGCATTCGCGAAGGCTTTAATTGTCCCCAATGCGGCAACCCCTGCGTATGCAGTTGTGTCATTTATACCAAGGTATAATAATAAACAGCGTCTTTACGGCGCTGTTTTTTTGTGATGGATTCTACAAAATAAAAAGCCCACGCGACCGCGTGGGCTTGTTTAAAGCGGAATATTCCAATCTTCAAAAAAATCCAATAAACGCTTTAAGCCAAGGCGCACTCGGTTAAAAGCAAGGGAGTTTACATTTTGGTAAATGACCGCGCTTTTATACCGCGTGCAACACAGGAAAAGCCCACGCGGTCGCGTGGGCTTGTTTAAAGCGGAATATTGGATTTTTTACTTATTGAGTTTTGCCCAAGTATCCCTAAGCCCCACAATACGATTAAATACGGGGGTTGCGGCGCTATCCTCATCCTTACGGAAATAGCCTACGCGGATAAACTGGAATGAATCGCCCACGTTAGCATCCTTAAGGCTTTCTTCGGCAAAACCGTTCTTAACAATAAGTGAATATTCGTTTACGCGTTCGGAGAAATCAAGTCCCTCGCCCTCACGCTCATCAAGAAGATAATCGTAAAGTCTTGCTTCGAAAGGAACTGCCGTCTTTGCATCCACCCAATGAAGCGTACCCTTAACCTTGCGATCAGCACCGCTCATACCGGATTTTGTTTCGGGATCATATTCACAATGTACAACGGTAACGTTGCCGTTTTCATCGGTTTCGTAGCTTGTGCACTTAACGATGTAAGCACTCTTTAAGCGAACCTCACCGCCAACGAAAAGACGGAAGAACTTCTTGGGGGGATCGATCATAAAATCATCACCGCCGATATAAAGCTCACGTGAAAAAGGAACAAGTCTTGTGCCGTTTTCTTCTTCACTTCCGTTTTCGGTGGAAAGATACTCTGTTTCGTTTTCGGGATAGTTATCAATAACAAGCTTTATGGGGTCGAGCACAGCCATTCTGCGCTCGGTCTTTGCCTGAAGATCCTCACGGACACAATGCTCAAGAAGTGCGGCTTCAACAACGGAATTGCTCTTTGCAACACCGATGCGGTCACAGAAATCGCGGATAGCTTCAGGAGTATAACCGCGTCTTCTCAAGCCTGCAATGGTAGGCATACGGGGGTCATCCCAGCCTGATACGCTCTGTTCATCAACAAGCTTTTTAAGATAACGCTTACTCATAATGGTACGCGTCATATTAAGACGTGCAAATTCTATCTGTCTGGGCTTTGCATCAATATCAACGTTCTGAACAACCCAATCGTAAAGGGGACGGTGATCCTCAAACTCAAGCGTACAAATAGAATGTGTAACGTTTTCAAGCATATCCTCAATGGGATGAGCATAGTCATACATGGGATAGATCAACCAATCGTTGCCCGTACGATAATGTTCCATTCTTAAAATACGGTAGATGATGGGGTCACGCATATTGATATTAGGTGAAGCCATATCGATTTTTGCACGAAGCACCTTTGCGCCGTCCTCAAATTCACCTGCGCGCATACGCTTGAACAAATCAAGGTTTTCTTCAACGCTTCTGTTGCGGTAGGGGCTTTCCTTGCCGGGCTCGGTAAGTGTGCCGCGGCTTTCCTTAATTTCATCAGCGGTCATATCGCAAACGAATGCAAGGCCTTTTTTAATAAGAACAACCGCCTGATTGTACATTTCTTCAAAATAGTCTGCCGCAAAGCAGAAGTTATCGTACTTGAAGCCAAGCCACTCAACGTCCTTCTTAATAGCTTCAACGTAGAAGTTATCTTCCTTTGCGGGATTGGTATCATCCATGCGAAGATTGCACTTGCCGTTATATTTTCTTGCAATACCAAAGTCAACGCATATAGCCTTTGCGTGACCGATATGTAAATATCCGTTAGGCTCGGGAGGAAAACGGGTAACGATGTTTATTTTGCCATCGCTTTCCTTTATATCGTTCTCAACGATTTCCTGAATAAAATTCTTTCTTGTTTCTTCCATAAAATACACCTTTTCTAAAAGTATTTACAGTATTGTACCAAAATTTATGATATTTTGCAATTAGTTTATTGACGATTTTTCAAGTTAATAATATAATATTTAAAAATATATCCTTAAAGGAGGAATTATATATGCAATTTGAAATGCTTCAAAAGGAAATGATCGCCGCAATGAAGGCGAAGGACAAAATCAAAAAGGATGCTGTTTCTGCACTTATCGCCGCTGTTAAGAAGGTTGCTATTGACGAGGGTGTTCGTGATAACATTCCTGAAGAATTGGTTGACCGCGTTATTTTAAAAGAAGTTAAGTCATTAAAGGAACAGGTTGATACCTGTCCCAAGGAAAGACAGGATCTTTTAGATGAATATACGCAGAAGCTTAACGCTGTTGAAGCCTACGCACCCAAGCTTATGAGCGAAAGCGAGATAGTTGAATTCCTTAAAGCAAACTGCAGTGAGCTTATCGAAGCAAAAAACAAGGGTATGATAATGCGTACCGCGATGGCTCAGCTTAAGGGCAAGGCTGACGGCAAGCTTATCAATCAAATTGTTGCTGACCTTTGCAAGTAATTCATACGTAAAAAACTAAACGGCAGAAATCTGCCGTTTTTTTATTATCACCGCTTAAATCCCCCTATTTAAGCCGCATATGCACTTATGCGCATATATTCATTTTATGTAAGATGCTGATTTTAATTGAATCAGCATCTTTTATTTTCACATCATAAGCGTTTCAAAAACCTTACGCTCACAGGTTTCCCATTCGAGCCGTCTTTCGTTAGGTAATTTTACTGAAAAGCTTGTTTCGCTGTTAAGGGTACCTTTATAGCTTTTAAGGAATTCCTTAAAATCCTGCCAATCAAAATCGCCCGTATACGGCAGAACGTGCTTATCTGCGCCAAGCAAGCTATCGTGAACGTGAAGCGCAATGATTTTTTCGCCTACGTTCTCCGCAAAATCACTCATTTTCACCCTGTTTGAAGCGGCGTGTCCCGTATCAACGCACACATATAAATTTTCGCCAACCGCCTCAAGCATTTTCTTCATTTCAGTGCCGTTGGTTATAAAGCCATGGTATCCCGGCATATTTTCAAGGCACACCCTGGTATTGCCTGCCACTGCGCACACTCTTTTAAGATATTCTGCGTTAAGGTTAAACGTGCGTTCAGGGTCGGGGTCATCCTCTGACCACGAGTATATGAAAGGATGCATGATGGTGCAGGGAATATTCAATTCACCTGCTATGCGGGTGCAATTAACAACACTTACAATGCGCCGTTCAATTTCTTCTTCAGTCTTGCCGTTGTACCATTCAGCCATAGGCGCGTGGCATTGCCCAACGATAAGCCCTGCATCCGTAATATTTTTTATTACCTCTTTAACGTAATTGTATGCTTCCTCGCTATATTCATAAAACTTGGAAGGATCGCAGGTTTCGTTTATATCTATCGCCTGCCAGCCTGCCTCCTTAAGCATTTTATAATATTCAAGTCCTCTACCTTGTGAATTTCTGCTTAATAACATTTTAAAGCCCCCTTAATTTGTTGTACACTACTCTGTGTTTATCGTCAATATCTCTGTCCTCGTGCCTGTGTCCCGAATACCACCGTTTAAACGAAACATTATTATCAATGAATCGATTAAGCATAAAAAGCGTATGCTCGTTTTCACCGGGATGCACAAAGCATTGATTGCAGAAATACTTGTGCGTAAGCACGTAATCTACCTTGTATCCTGCTTTTTTAAGGTTTTCGTATGCGTTGTCAAGCTGTTCGCGTGTAGGAATATCCCCTTCGTGCCACAAGCCCTTTGCCTTCCACTTTTCGCTTGAATCACACCCGCCAAACGCAAAGAACGTATTGCCCTCAATTGTGTATATCTCACCGCGCCTTAACCGCACAACGTTTTCGTTTATTCTGTTCACCTTGCCGCCGCACCATATTTCTTCCTTGCACCCGTCTAAATACTCATAATTCTCGTGATTGCCCTCAACAACAGCAATCTTATAATCACGGCTTAAAAGCCACTTATCAAATTCATTATACTTTTCAATATCCGCAAGTTTAAAGCACGTATCGCCTAAAACAATCAGAAGATCGTCCTCATTTTCAGGCTTATAGCTTTCAAGTTCTCCAATAAAATCAAAAGCGTGGTTATCGCTTATAAACTTAATCATCAAATTCACCTCCTCTCAATTATACCCTCACTCCCCTTAAAAGTCAATATTTAGGCGGGGATTTTTTGCAGGGCAGGAAACAAACACAGTGAATTTAATATTGACATACCATTCTTTTTAAATTAAAATACTTATAATAAATTCAGGGAGGATTTTCATGAACGTTTCCGTAGATTTTTCAAGGGTTGTAGGCACCGTAAAGCCAATGCACGCAGTAGGTCAGCCACCGTTTATCGGTATGAATTTTAAATATATAGATTATCTTAAAGATGCGAATATTCCCTATTCACGCCTTCACGACGTGGGCGGCGCTTACGGAAGGAACGTATTTGTTGATATACCCAATCTGTTCAGGGATTTTGATGCGGATGAGAATGCCCCCGAATCATACGATTTTGCTTTTACCGACCGCCTTATTACCGCGCTTGTGGAACGGGGTGTTGAACCATTCTTCCGCCTTGGCGTTACCATTGAAAACTACGCAAAAATAAAGGCATACCATATTGATCCCCCGAAAGATAACTTGAAATGGGCAAGAATTTGCGAGCACGTTATCCGTCACTATACAGAGGGCTGGGCAGGCGGCTTCAATTATAATATTACCTATTGGGAAATCTGGAACGAGCCTGATAACTTTGAAAGCCCTGAAGACAATCAAATGTGGACAGGCACACCCTTACAGTACTATCAGCTTTATGACGTTACCGCAAAGCACTTAAAGGCTTGCTTCCCCCACCTTAAAATAGGCGGATTCGCAAGCTGCGGCTTTTACGCACTTACTCAAGCAAAGAACGAATTTGGAAACAGCTCATCAAGATTTGAATTCTTTATTGAATTTTTCGAAGGCTTTTTGCAATACATAAAAGAACGCAAAACTCCTATGGATTTCTTTTCATGGCATAGCTATGCAGGCATTGAAGACAATATAGTATGGGCAGAATATGCACGCAAAATGCTTGATGAAGCAGGCTACAAGGATTGTGAGCACAACTTAAACGAGTGGAACGTTTCACCCGACCTTAAGGGCACGCTTCGTCACGCGGCACTTTCCATGGGAAATATGCTTGCGCTTCAAAATTCATCGCTTGATATGGCTATGTTCTACGATGCACGTCTTGGAATGGGCACTTACGCAGGTATGTTTAACTGTATGACCTATAAGCCGCTTCCTGCATACTATAGCTTCAAGGCGTTTGGTGAGCTTTATTCAAAGGGCGCTCAGGTTTTTGTAGGCGAGCTTCCCAGGAACGTTTATGCGGTAGCGGCAAAGGATATCACAGGCACCCTTGTTATTGCAAACACTAACACGAAAAAGGTTAATTTAACCATTGATTTTTGCGGCTTAAGCAACGTTACCGAATGCAAGATAATCGGCAAAAACGGCTTTAAAAATTACGATTTTAACGGTTACCTGCCTGCAAATTCAGTTTTAGTGTTTAACGTTAAATAGGAGATATTTTATGAAAGATGGCAAAGTATTTATCTGGATGAATCTTCTCGGTTTTAACCGTGACGATGAAGATAAGGGTGTTGAGCGCTATCTTAATCAGACAGGCTTTATCCCCGAGGGTATAAGCCTTCTTGTATGCAACGTGGATTTCTTTAATCTGCATCGCGGCATGGATGAGGAATACGTACTCCCCCCCGATAACTGTGCATACTGGGGTATTCCGAGAAACGCTGAGCGTGAGCGTCAACCCTGGACTAACTACGATTTAAGAACACTTACCGAAAACCTTAAAAAGAAGGGTACCAACACCTACGCAAGTATTTTCGGTAATTATATGGATAGCAGTTTCCACCGCGAATGGATTGAGGATCATAAGGAAATCTTCCGTGACGGTGACGGCGGCTTTGGCACCCACGGTGTTACCTTTGTGCTTAAGCGCTTTAACGACGGCACTTATTACGAGGACTTTTTCATTAATAAAATTTGCCAGACACTCACCGATTACGGTATGAAGGGTGTTCATTTTGCTGATAACATTTCCCCCGCATTTGGCGGTATGATGTACGATATTGATTTTTCAACCGACTTCGTGGATCAGTTTTTAATGCACACAAAGCTTACGCTTCCTGAAGAAATAATGGCTACAATGGGCGATAATTCTGAAAAAAGCGAAAAAATACGTTCAAAATACATTTACACCCAGCTTCGTGCCGAATGGATAGAATTCAGTGCTTGGCGGTGGGAGCAATTCTTTAAAAAGCTTTGCACAAGACTGCACGCCATTGACAAGGAGGTTACCACCCTTGCAATGTACTGCACCGATCCCTTTGAAACGCTTTACTGCCTTGGCACCGATTTAAGAAAAATAGTAGAAGCAGGCGTTGACTACATAACCGCCAACATTCTGCCCGCAGGCAACGTTGTTTGTGGTAACAAAAAGTACGATCCCTTCTATAAGCAAATGGCTATTGCTTCCACCACAGCAGCGCACATTCCCAAGGGGAAGCTTGTTTCAATGCTCGGTCTGCACGACGCAACCGAAGAATATAGTATTATGCACCACGCACCCACCCGTCACGAGCGCGATTTATACACCATGATGGCTTATTCACTTATCGACGGGGATGGCACAAGCCGTGCGCTTGACGGATATTTTCTTTGCCTCGGTGACGGACTTACAAAGGAAGATTGGGCATGGGAGCGTGAGCGCCTTGAAAGAGGCTTATCCGCAAAGGCCGAAAAGGTGCTTTCTCCTGTAATGCTCTGGTCCGAGGAAGCGCATAAAAGAATGCTTCGCGAATACATAAAAACAAGAAGATGGACTCCGCACAAGCATTTCTATTCACTTTCCGAACAAGGTACAATGTGCGGTGCTACAATCAAACCCGAGGGCTTAAAAAATCACGACGGTGCATTACTTGTACCGAATATTGATATGCTTCCACAAGACGAATTTGAAGCCGTGCTCAGCTACAACGGTCCCGTAATGTGTACCGCATCACCTGATTTTGACCTTAGTGGCATTCCTGCAAAATACGTTTTCAGCGATAGCTTCAGTAATTATTCATTAAAGGCATTTACACTTAACGCTGACGTTTCGGAAGAAATAAAAGCGCAGGTGGATGAGCTTCTTAAGGTTGACGACGGCACCGAAAACCTTACCGATATACTTAATGCGAAAGAGCCTTCATACGTGCTTCACGATACGCTTACCTTCTCAAAGGTTACCCAAGGCTTTGTTAAAGCAATGGCTTTGGTGCTTAAGGATATTTGTGATATGCCGTTTAAAATTGACAAGCCTTCAATAGTAACAAGACAGGCTGACGGTGCCTATCGCTTGCATATCTTAAACGACAGCGTATTAGGTTACTCCCGTGCTTTTGTAAAATCAAAAAGTAATATTGCCGACCATAAAACCGTCACCCATTTCCCCATTCTTCCGCCCAAGTGGATGGAAACTGCATCAAGTGCATTGCACTACGTATTTAAGGATAATCCGGAAAACAAACACAACTTCCAGATTAAAATTCCGCCTGCGGGAATCACCGTTATTGACCTTTATTTAAAGGAGGAACAATGATGCTTAAGAAAATATTTGCCGCATTATCAGCGATATTTTTTGCGCTTATAATCTGCTTTTTATTAACTGCAAACGTTGAAGCCATTTCCCCTGCATACGTTATTACTGCAGGAATACCAATTATAAGCTTTCTTGCAACCGTTTATCTTAAAAAGCAACTTGCGTTTTTGCCAAGCCTTGCTTCAGTAATCGTATCTGCCGTTATTATAGCAATTAAGCCGTTAAATCAGCTTATGCCGCTTGCGCTCATTCTTTCGGCGGTGCCTGCACTTCTTTTTAATCTTTCCCTTTTAAAAAGCAAAAAAACAAAGAAGCTTTCCGAAATATTAAAATTAGCCGCAACACATTTTACCGCAATTTCCTTATTCAGTTTCCTTTATTTTACCGTTCCCGAAAGCATTAAAATGAAGTGTATGATACTTACGCTTATCGTTTATCTTGTGCTTTATGGTGTATATTCGGTTTTGCTTACTGATTCGTGGATATTACCCATTCCCGTATTTGCCGCGGTACAGCTTGTGATATTTGTTTTAGAATCCTTCTTTGTGAACGTGCTTACCGACGATTATACGGATTCTAACTTTACAACAATACTTGTTATAATGCCGTTTATTTACTATATCGGTGTGCTGATAATCTCACTACTCACCAGATACGTAAAAAACAAAATCAAGAAATAATAAAAAGCCTGCAATTACTTGCAGGCTTTAAAAATTACTTTTTGTCAATTACAATATGTCTGTTAGGCTCTTCACCTTCAGAATACGTAGTAACGTACTTATCATTCTGAAGCGCAAAATGAATTATTCTGCGTTCAAAGGGACTCATGGGCTCAAGAACAACTCTTTTGCCTGTTTTAGCCACCTGACCTGCTTTCTTTCTCGCAAGTTTGATAAGTGTGTTTTCTCTCTTTTTGCGGTAGTTTTCAGTGTCAACGGTTACACGATGGTAATCATCCTTGCCCTTATTATAAACAAGGGAAGCAAGATACTGTACCGCATCAAGTGTTTCGCCGCGTCTGCCGATTAAAATGCCCATATCGTCACCCTCAAGGTTTACGAGTAAGCCGTTATCGGTATTTGCCGCCTTAACTGTGCCGTTGATGCCTACCTTTTCCATAAGACCTTTAAGGAACTCGGTAACCTCGTTCTCAACAAACTCGGTACCCTCGGGGAAATATTCACCCTTTACTACCTCATCATTTTCGGTCTTTGCTTTTTCTCTGTGGGGCTTTTCTTTTCTTTCCTTACGGGGTGCCTTTTCCTTTTCTTTATCTTTATTAAGAATAAAATCGGGAACAACGGCTTCCTCACGCTCGGTCAGCTTTATTTTTACAGGCTTATAGCCTATACCCATAAAGCCTTTCTGACCGTAATCAAGAACTTCCATCTCAACTTCATCAATGGAAAGTTTTAACTGATCAAGACCCATGTACAGAGCTTCATCGACAGTTTTACCCTCGATCTCAATAACTCTTGCCATTATTTTTCTCCTTCAGCTTCTAACTTTTTGTTTTCCTTGGCGGTAAGAACCTTATCAATAATAAAGTTTACCAGGAGCATGCAAAGGCTTGAGGTTATCCAGTAAATAGCAAGTGCGCTACTTGAAACAAGGCAGAAATACACAAACAATGCGGGGAAGAATATTTTCATAAACTTACCGCTCTTTTGTGCCTGCTGTGCTGCAGCATCATTACCTGTGGGCTGCTGCTGGCTTGAGAACCTAAAGCTCAACACCTGCACGGCGCCTGCAAGTATGGGTAAAATATAGAAACCGTTTCCTGCGTTAATGTTCAGGATTCCGTTTGTGGTAATAATATTTCTTACGTTATCAAGACCGCCTGCCACACATTGAACAAGGCTGTTAAGGTCGGTATACTGATAGCTTGAAGCAACCTCTGCAAGCAAGCCGTTTTTAAATGCCGGCTGAATTACTGCAGTAAGGTCCTGCGCAAGCGGCAAAATAGGCCCGTCAATACCGCCGATAAGCGGAATTTTTCTTACAAGATAAACGTCATTGAAATTAAAAAGCACGTCGGGCTGCCAGATATTCTTTACCCATAAAAATCCATTAGTATCAAACCAATTGCTGATTTGAGCAGGATCTGTAAGTGTTGAAAGCTCAACCATCTTTTCAGCGGCAAGGTTACGGAATACCGCAAAGAAAGCAATAAGAATGGGATAAGTAAGAAGCATTGTTCCACAACCCTTGGGCATTAAACCGATGCCCTCGCGTTTTCTTATCTCCATCGCCATCTGCTGTGCCTTTTCGGGATTTTTACTGTATGCCTTGTTTATCATATCAAGCTCAGGCTGAATCTTCTTAAGCTTTGCGGTATATTCACGCTGACCTACGCGACTGCGCACATCAAAGGGAAGAAGCACAAGTCTGAATAAAATGGTAAACAGGATAATAGAAATACCGTAATTGCCCGTGAAATTGTTGATCCAACCAAAAACGGATCCAAAAAATTCACTGATATAGCTCACTTGGAACTCTCCTGTCCTTTTTTTTCGGGCACGGGGTCGTACCCGCCTTTGCAAAAGGGGTTACAGCGCATAATGCGCCATAACGAAAGTGCCCCGCCTTTTATAACGCCAAATCTTTCTATGGCAGTATATGCGTATTCGGAGCACGTAGGAACAAACCTACACGCAGGGGGAAGCATAGGTGATATATTCTTTTTATAGCCGCGTATCGCCCATAGGCAAAAGGCTTTAACAGGATTCTTCATTTATCATACCTGCCCTTTTCAAAAGAGAAAGCATCTCCTCGTAACAGAAGGTGCTTTTTTCACCAACAAGCCCGCGACGCGCTATAAAAAGATAATACGTGTTCTGCTTTAAAACAGGCAGAAGCGGCGTAATACCCCCGCGCATTATACGTTTTGTTCTGTTGCGGACAACTGCGTTACCTAATTTTGAGCTTACTGAAAGCCCTATTTTAACGCCCGTCCTAGATTTTGCGGTAATTAGCACCAGCGCAGGTGCACTGACGGATTTTCCCCTTGAAACAACGTAGCGGAAGTCCTTATTTTTTTTAAGCATATCCTGTTTTTTCAAGAGGTCCACCTCCAATTAAGCGCTGAGTACCTTTCTACCTCTGCGGCGACGTCTCTGAAGAACGTTTCTGCCATTCTTGGTCTGCATTCTTTTACGGAAGCCATGTACCTTTTTTCTTTTACGTCTGTTGGGTTGATAAGTGCGTAACATAATTTATTTCATCCTTTCATAATCGCCCGATGGGCGCAAATTTACATAATATCGCACAATAGCGTATCTATTATATACAAACCTTGCGTTTGTGTCAAATGAAATTTATCGTTTGTTGGCTATGGTATAAACCGTATTTGCAAAAAACTCAAGCGCGCACGATATTGTGGGCGCATCGTACTGCTTTTTTCCAACCTCAGGCATACACCAAGGCGTTTCCATTGTAAGCACCCACATATTTTTGCTTAACAGGAAATCGGCAAGCATACCCGAATTACCGTTAGGGCGTACAAGACCCAACAATCTGTCCTTGGGAAACGCATCATACTTTTCCTGCCAATAGGGTGACAAAAGTGAGAATACCGCGTTTGCAAGCTGAATATCCTTTTCCTGATAAACGTAAAACAGAGGATATCCACCGTAAATGTTATGGTAATCAAGTACTGCCTGCGCATCGGAATGTTTTTCAACAAACTCTCTTATTATTCTTGTTTCCACTTCAGAAAACGGTTCCGTTCCAGAATATATCTCTGATTCCTTATCTTTTATCCCCGTAAAGCCTTGTTCAAAGTTTCTGTTAAGGTCAACACTGTTGCCGTTCTTTCTGTCGTTTCTGTCAAAGCCCCACGGATTTAACACGGGAATAATCTCAAACTGCACGTTTCTTTGAATAAACTTCAGTTTTTCATCATTACTGCGCAGCATCTCTTCAAAAAACAGTGCCGCAGTATATGCCGAGCCCTGCTCATACCCGTGAATTGACGTAAGAACTATAAGTTTAAACGGCTTGTAAGGGATATCAGAGAAATTTTCAAGCGAATGATTTTTAATTGTATAGCTGTTAATATCATTCGAAAACGCCTGTCCAAGCACAGTTTTAGTAACAAACTGCGGAAATTCCACCAAAAGCCTGTCGTACATATTGTATATAAGCTTGTGCCCGCATTCAGTAAGCTTTATTTCGTCATCAACCGAACCGCCTTTTATACTGTCAGGCGCCTGATACGGCTTAACGTCACAAAAATAAAAATCCGTCATATTTTCAACCCTCTTTCATACTTATCATATTGTTAAAACGGGTATTTGTCAATAGCCAAATATGCACAAAAATTCATAAGTACAATATCTTGTATATAAAAAAAAGTTATCCACAATTTTTGAAAAATTCTTTAAAAACTTGCGTTTTTTTTGTTGATAAAAGTTTGGTTTTGTGTTATTATAATCGCACCCGTCAAAATTAAGGAAGGAGGTTTTATTATGGACGCAGTTGAGCTTTTTCAAAAGGTGTGTCAGATCATTGAGCAATCACCGCAAGAAATAAATCCCATATCGTATAAAGCATTTATTGCAACCTTAAAGCCCCTTACCTTTAAGAATAATACCTTATATTTAATAGCGCCCTCGGATATGCACCGCCGTCATCTTATGACTGTTACGATGATGCACGCATTCCTTATTTCAGCGCTTAACATTGCTATCGATTCACCCGGTGCGGACGTTGTGCTTGTGCTTGAAAGTGAAGCCGCTTCCATTATGGACAGCACTATTCAGGAAAAGACCTCTATCCCCCACCCAATGCTTAACGAGCGTTATACATTTGAAAACTTCGTTATCGGTGCAGGCAATCATTTTGCCTATGCCGCAGCGTTAAGTGTTGCTGAAGCACCCGCAACCATAAACAATCCCCTGTTTATTTACGGTGGTGTTGGTTTGGGTAAAACCCATCTTATGCACGCTATCGGCAACCATATATTAAAATATAAGCCCGACACAAAGGTGCTTTACATAACCTGCGAAAAGTACACAAACGAATATATCCGTGCACTTTCCAAGCATCAGATTGACGTTTTTAGGGACAAGTTCCGTGAGGACGTTGACGTGCTGATGATCGACGATATTCAGTTCCTGACGCAAAAGGACAGAACACAGGAAGAAATATTCCATAACATTAACGATCTTTTTGCATCAAACAAGCAGATAATTCTTTCCAGCGACCGTCCGCCCAAGAGTATTCAGACTCTTTCAGACAGGCTTTGCTCACGCTTTGAAGGCGGTCTTTTGGTGGATATCACTCCCCCCGACCTTGAAACCCGTGCCGCAATCCTGCGTAAGAAAGCGGAAATTGACAAGGTTGAAATTGATGACAACATCATTTTATACATTGCGGAAAAGGCAAGCGACAACGTGCGTGAGCTTGAAGGCGCACTTAAGCGTATAACCGTGTTTGCATCAACCACCGGTCAGCCCGTTACCCTTGACCTTGCTTCAAAGGTATTAAGGGATTACAATGCTGAAATTCAAAAGCATTGCACACCCGAAATGATAATTTCTACCGTAGCCGAATACTTTGGCTTGACGGCAGAGGACATATTAGGTCCAAGACGTGATAAGCCTATCGTACATCCAAGACATATTGCATACTATCTGTGCCGCGAGCTTACTTCGCTTTCAAACAAGCGCATAGGCGACGAATTCAACGGCCGTGACCACGCAACCATCATAAACGGCATTGGCAAAATACGCACCCAGTTAAAAACGGACGTTGAGCTTAAAAATGCAGTTGAAGATATTACAATGCGTCTGCGTGGCGAATAAATTCAAAGGATTTGATGTTTATGTTTAACGGAACCTTTTCAGGAAACCTTATGGGTTTCCTTTATTTTACCGTATTTATAGTTGGCGGCATCTACGTTTCCAACAACATTTTTAACAAGCTTTCGTTTATAACAAGGCTCTGGCTTGGCACAACCGTTGGAACGGTGCTTTTAATGTGGCTTCCCATTGCCGTATCGTTTATATTCGGCTTTAATATCGTTTCGCATATTATTGCCCTACTGCTGCTTGCAGGAATTTCGGTGTTAAGCTTTTTCCTTTCAAAAAAGCCAAAGCTTTGGGAAAGTAATTTTTCATTCTCCCTTGACGATATTATCACCCTTATCCCCGTAATTATAATGACGCTGTTTTACGGCATCGTGGAAACAAGCCACATTATGCAGCCATCGGAAAGCGGCGGTATGATATTCGGTCAAAGCACCTATGCTGACGTACATATTCATTTAAGCTTTATTACCGCACCCATTGCACAGGGAACCGTGCCCTTCAGCTATAATATTGCACCGCACGTGCAGGTTTCATACCCATTCTTAAGTGATACGGTATCCTCGTCAATATACATTTTCGGCGCATCACTCAGGTGGTCGTATATCGTTCCCACGATAATGGGCGCATTCAATATTTATCTTGGTGCAATGCTTTTCTTCCGCACCTGGCTTAAGCGCTTTTCAAAGGCACTTATTGCCTGGCTTCTGTTCACCTTTAACGGCGGCTTCGGCTTCTTTTATTTCCTTGACGGCTTTAAATCAAATCCCGATAACTTTACAAGGATATTCGACTCCCTTTACGAAACGCCCACCAACCTTAACGAGAATATGATACGCTGGGCAAACACCTTCTGCGATATGATGATTCCCCAACGCGCAACCCTGTTCGGTTGGATGATGCTGTTTGCAATAATCTATCTGCTTTACCGCGCCGTATTCTTAAATGAAAAGGAATTGTTTATCCCTGCAGGCATATTGGCAGGCTTAACGCCCCTTATAAGTACGCACGTGTTCCTTGCAGTAGGAATTATTGCGGCGGTATGGATGATTTCAAGGCTTTACGTAACGCTTAACTATAAGCCAAAGTATGCCTTATGGACTGCTTGCGCTCTGTTAGCGCTTGGAATAATAACGTTTTTATACACGTTCTATACCACCCCCGAAAACGCATCACCTAACCGTTACGACCAAGCAGGTGCAAGCGTGCTTTACATTGTGGGCAGTATTATCGGCTTCATATACTTCTCCATGCTTGTTATTGCGCTTTTGAACGGTCACTTTAAGGAAATCTTTAAAACCTGGGGAATATTCCTTATTACCGTGCTTATACTTGCCCTGCCCCAGCTTATGTGCTTCACCTTTAAGCAAAGCTCGGGCGAAGGCTTCTTACAACCTCACTTTAACTGGGTAAACAATCAAGATTCGTATTTCTGGTTCTACGTTAAAAACATGGGCGTGCCTGCACTGTTACTGATACCTGCGGTGCTGGGTTCTTCAAAAAGAAATCTTGCCGTGGTTGCGCCCCTCGCAGTATTGATGCTTATTGCCGATACGTTCCAGCTTCAGCCTAACCCCTACGACAACAACAAGCTTATTTATCCTGCATACGTGCTTTGCATAGGCGTTGTTGCGGATTATATGGTAAAGATATACGATAAACTTAAGGAAGCCAATATTGGCGGCAGAAGAGTGTTAGCCGGCGGCGTGATAGTTGCCTGTGTTTTCTCGGGTATGCTTTCAATGGGCAGAGAATACGTTGCCGATGAATACGAAATGCTCTCCTATCAGGAAATCTGTGCGGCAGAGTGGATTGATAAAAACACCGACGGTAACGACGTTGTTCTTACAGGCCCCCGTTACCACAACGGTATTACCGATCTAACCGGAAGAAGCACCGTTTGCTCCGGCGAATGGTTCTATTCAATGCACGGTCTGCCCGATTTTGGTTCGCGCCAGCAGGATGTAAGACAGATGTATTCAGACCCTGCAGGCAGTCTTACCCTTTTTGAAAAATACAGCGTTGATTACGTCTATATCGGTAATGAAGAAAAATCCGTTTATTCGGTCAATTACGACGGGTTAAGTGCCATTGCCACACTCGTGTTTAATGAAAACAGCGCAACGGTCTACAAGCTTAATAAATAAAAAAATCCTGCAATTTGCAGGATTTTTTGTTTATAGCTTTTTATTATTTTACAGGAACAAGCTTTTCCTTGTTGCCCATATAAGGACGAAGTGCAACGGGAATATTTACGCTTCCGTCTTCATTAAGGTTGTTTTCAAGGAAAGCAATAAGCATTCTGGGCGGCGCAACAACGGTATTATTAAGCGTATGTGCAAAGTACTTTCCGTTTTCACCTGAAACACGGATGCGTAAGCGGCGTGCCTGTGCATCACCAAGGTTAGAGCAGGAGCCAACCTCAAAATACTTCTTCTGTCTGGGTGACCATGCTTCAACGTCGATAGACTTAACCTTAAGGTCAGCAAGGTCGCCTGAGCAGCATTCAAGAGTACGAACGGGGATATCAAGAGTTCTGAACAGGTCAACGGTGTTCTGCCATAATTTATCAAACCACATTTTGCTGTCCTCAGGCTTACAAACAACGATCATTTCCTGTTTTTCGAACTGATGTATACGGTAAACGCCACGCTCTTCAATACCGTGTGCGCCCTTTTCCTTACGGAAACAGGGTGAATAGCTTGTAAGAGTGTAGGGTAAATTTTCCTCATAAAGCATCTGATCGATGAACTTACCAATCATTGAATGTTCACTTGTACCGATAAGATAAAGGTCTTCACCCTCAATCTTGTACATCATAGCATCCATTTCAGCAAAGCTCATAACGCCTGTAACAACGTCAGAACGAATCATAAAGGGCGGTACGCAGTAAGTAAAGCCACGGTCAATCATAAAATCGCGTGCATAGGAAATAACTGCAGAATGAAGACGAGCAATATCACCCATAAGGTAATAGAAGCCGTTGCCTGCAACGCGGCGTGCGCTGTCAAGATCGATACCGTTAAAGCGTTCCATAATGTCCGAATGATAAGGAATTTCAAATTCGGGTACAACGGGTTCACCGTATCTCTGAACCTCAACGTTTTCAGAATCGTCCTTACCGATAGGCACGGTAGGATCGATAATGTTGGGGATTATCATCATTATATTTTTAATCTTTTCAGAAAGCTCGGCTTCCTTTTTCTCGGCTTCGGCAAGCTGTTCGCCCTGTGTTGTAACAAGGTTCTTCATTTCCATAGCCTCGTCCTTCTTGCCCTGTGCCATAAGTGCACCGATCATCTTTGAATACTTGTTGCGGTTTGCCCTTAATTCTTCAGCTACCTGAAGGTTTTTACGGTGCTCAACGTCAAGCGCAATAACTTCATCCACAAGGGGAAGCTTTGAATCCTGAAACTTATTTTTAATGTTCTGTTTTACTACCTCGGGATTTTCCCTTAAAAATTTAATATCAATCATTTTTATTCTCTCCTTAATCGAGATTGATAAAAAAATTATATCATATTTCAGTATTTTTGCAAGCGTTTTTTATTCTTTCAAGCGCATAATACGGGTACAGAAGATGACTGACCGTATCGGTAAGATACGTATTATAGTCAATGGAATTTCCAATCACGTTAAGCGCATCATAAAGCGCCGCATCAAATGCCGCATCCGGCACAAGCACGTGCGTTGATGCACCGTCACCCACGTTGCATATTTGAAGGTCTGCCACGGTGCAGGTAAAGTCACTTTTATACGACTTTGGCACGTAATATGCATATCCCTCGTTAAAGCCCCAGAATTCCGCATTAAGCTCGTTCCACGGTGTTGTTACAAAAAGTTTATCCTTAAGTAAATCGTTTTCCTTGTGGGCGTTTACTGCTTCAAGCACTTTTTTACGGCAATATTCGGCAGTCCTTTTCATAAGCAAAAGACAGCGTGCACGGAAATCCTCATCAGTATCGTAATCGTACACAAAACGCAATGAAATTTGCATCTGATGCAATGCAAAAAGGCGTTTATAATTTTCAAGCTGAACCTTTTCCGAATTTTCAAGTGCCGCATCACGATATCTATAATACTCATCCTTAAAGGAATCGTCCTTGCCTATTTTCCATGCCGCAAGATATATCATGGGCAGGCGCATCCACTCGTGCGCATTAACGTCCCACATTTTTACCGCAATGCCCTTTTTGTTATCCTCGCGCAGAAGATTGTAATCGTTTTCTTTTATAACGTTTCTTTTAGCACGGTAAGCAAAGGCGCAAAGCGTTTTTTTAATGAATTCCGCCTCCTCAGCCGAAGCCATTCCGCTCCCAAGGTAATTCGCCCCCGAAAATATCCAATGGGTGTACTGATCGCGCGAGCTATCCATATAATGCGCACAGCCGTCAATTTCAGAAACAGTTCTTGCCAAAAACCCTTCGCTTTCAGAAACGGTTGCGCAGGTGACAAAGCCTTTAAATATCTTGCTTGCGTATTCCTTCATATTTTTATAGCCAAGCTTTTCGCCCTCAACTGCGGCATCAAGCATTACACCGCCGTTTATCATTCCGTCCTCCATACCCGTGCACCAGCCGCAAGGATTGGGAATTTGCGCATTTATAATTTCAGGCGTGGGCAGAAAATCCTTTCTTTCCATTCCCTCAATGCCGAAGTCATAAAACAGATGGGTTTTATCTGAAAAAAGCTTATTAAACATCAGCTTCCATATTTTTTGGTCGAACTGCTTCATAAAATTCCCCCAAGCACTATTTTATTAAATTATACCATAATTATATAATTTTGCGAGAATTTTTTATCAACTCCGCAATTATAGTATCTTTATATACGATTTTTCATTTTATGTTGACTTTTGCCGTAGACCATGCTGCAATTTATGACATAAAAAGTACTTGAAGGTATTAAATAATGTTACAGCAAAACATTAAGTGCCCGCATTGTGAGCAACCTCTTGCTCCTACCTTTGAAAACCATATGTAATCCCGAAGCATAAAAGAGCACTTCAATAGAACGAAGTGCTCTCATTTTGCAAGTGAATGCAACGATGGAAATAGCACCCTGCAAAAATTTTACAGGGTGCTATGTTTGTAAGGGTTTGTCAGTGCTCTTTTTTATACCACAGCATTTTTGCCAACAACCACAGGGTAATTATCCTGCCCCACAAGAGTTTTGTTCTTGCGGATTATAACTGATTTATCGATTATTGCGTGGTTAAGATTTACGCCCGCCTGAACCAAGGAATTTTGCATAATAATGCTGTTTTTAACAACGGCACCTTCTTCTATCTGCACGCCACGGAAGATAATTGAATTTTCCACCGTACCGTTAATGATGCATCCGTCGGCAACCATTGAATTTTTGATATTTGCCTTTTCGCCGTAAATAGTGGGCACCTCATCCTTTACCTTTGTGTATACGGGATCGCCAAGTGCAAAAATTTCTTCACTTATCTCAGGCTTAAGAATATCCATATTGCACTTATAATACGAAGCAACGTTATGCACCCTGCCTACGTACCCCTTATATTCGTAGCCGAATATTCTGAGCCTATCCTTTTCGTGAAGCAAAATATCCTTCGCAAAATCGTGCAGACCTCTTGAAAGACAACGGTTAAGGTGATATTCTAAAAATTCACGTTCCATAATGTACGTGCCCATAGAAACCTGTGACGAGAAGGGACGTGAAGGGTCTATTTCAACGTCAACCACTCTGCCCTCCGTATCGGTTTTGATACCCACGTGGTGAGCAAACTCACTGCAATCGGGCATATTATGATACATTACGGTAATATCAGCCGAATTATTTTTATGTGCTTCAAGCATTTCATCATAGGTGGTCTTATAAAGAATATCGCTTCCGCAAATAATAACGTAACGCCTGTGCGAAGCGGAAATATAATCGTTTATACTGTTAAGCACGTCAAGGTCGCCTTGCACGTCACCGCCGCCTGTATAAGGGGGAAGCACCACAAGACCGTGGCGTTTGCGGTTAAGATCCCACGCCGCACCTGAGCCAAGATGATCCATAAGCGAACGGTAATGCGCCTGTGTGGGAATACCCACCCTATCGATTCCCGAGTTTACCATATTTGAAAGTATAAAATCCACAAGCCTGTATCTTGAAGCCATAGGCACTGCACCTACGGGGCGGTTTTTCGTTATTTCGCCAAGTTCAAGACCGCTATTGCCCGCCATTATAATACCCAAGGTATTATTCATTCAAGCCACCTCCTTGAATATCCTGTTCAACCATCATTTCTCTGCCAACGCGCACGCCCGAAGCAATATTCACCCTATCGCCTACAAGAGTAATACCGCCTGTGCACATCTTATTTTTCACCCACGGAATATTAGGAGAATCACTTCCGATAACGGCATTTTCGCCTATAACGCAATTATTTGAAATAACCGCCTTATCAATTACCGCACCCTTCTTTATCACGGAATACGGAAGCACGATGGAATCGGTAACAACTGCGCCCTCTTCAACCACCGCACCCGAAAAAAGCACGCTGTGTTCAACCTTGCCGTAAACCTTGCAGCCTTCGGAAATACAACAGTTCTTTATAGCCGCTTCAGATGAAATATAGTGTCCCGGCAAGCCATCGTTGCGAGAATAGATGCGCCAATGCTCATCATAAAGATTTAAAAGGGGAACCGTACCCAACAAATCCATATTAGCTTCCCACAAGCTGTAAACGGTACCCACGTCCTTCCAATAGCCTTCAAAGGCATATGCGTACATATTAAGTCCGTCGCCAAGCATTGCAGGGATCACGTCCTTACCAAAATCCTTGCTTGAATTTTCGTTTGCCTCGTCCGCTATAAGATACTTTTTAAGCGCCTTCCACGAAAAGATATAAACGCCCATGCTTGCAAGCGTACTGTTGGGCTTTTCAGGCTTTTCGGTAAAATCGTATATTCTGCCGTCATCGTAAGCCGACATTATTCCGTAGCGGCTTGCATCATCTAACGGCACGTTGAACACCGCAATAGTACAATCCGCACCCTTTTCCTTGTGATAGTTAAGCATTCGACGATAATCCATTTTATAAATGTGATCACCCGAAAGCACCAGCACGTATTCGGGATTAAACTGCTCAATAAACGGAATATTCTGATAAATTGCATTTGCAGTACCCTTGTACCACTCACCCGTCTTACCCTTAACGTAGGGCGGAAGCACGAACGCACCGCCGCGTAAACGGTCCATATCCCACGGCTGACCGCTTCCGATATACGTATTAAGTTCAAGGGGTCTGTACTGCGTCAAAACACCCACGGTATATATGCCCGAATTGGCGCAATTACTTAACGGAAAGTCAATTATACGGTACTTTCCGCCAAATGGAACTGCAGGCTTTGCAATTTCTTTTGTAAGCGTACCCAATCTGCTGCCTTGTCCGCCGGCAAGCAACATTGCTACACATTCAACACTATACATTTAATATCCCCCATATATTTTGGTCGAAACCGCAGTTGCAGTTTCGACCAACTTAAAATTTATTTATTCTTTTTATAATAGAGCACCGACATAGGCGGTAATGTTATGCGTATTCTGTTTTTAAATTCAGGCGAATCGTTATCGGTTGTAACCTCTTCAAGCACGTTTACTGCGCCCTCTCCCGAATACTTTTTATCATCGGAGTTTAAAAGCAGGGTGTACGTTCCCTCTTCCTTAAGGCATACCCAATAATCATAACGCTCAACGGGCGTCATATTAACTACCGCAACGATGTTTTCGTCGTCAGAGAAGCGTTCAAAGGAATAAACACTGCTTTGTGCATCGTCAGCATTCGCCCATTTAAAGCCATCCCACGAATCATCCTTCTGCCAGAACGCACTGTGGTCGTTATAAAGGTTCAACAATTCCTTTGTAAAGCCGTACAGACCGCGGTGTGTTTCGTACTGAAGAAGCTTCCATTCTATCTGCTCATAATAGCGCCATTCCATAAACTGACCTATTTCGTCACCCATAAACAGAAGTTTTTTGCCCGGATGTGCAAACATATATCCAAGATACGCCTTTAACGATGCAAACTTTTGATAGTAGTCACCGTACATTTTATCAAGAAGGCTCTTCTTGCCGTGTACGCACTCATCATGTGAAAGAGGAAGAATGTAATCCTCATTAAACGCATACATCATTGAGAAGTTCATTTTATTGTGTATACCGCTTCTGAACAAGGGGTCGGTTTCCATATATTTAAGGGTATCGTTCATCCAACCCATATTCCACTTAAAGTCAAAGCCTAAGCCACCCTCTTCAACAGGCGCGGTAAGCTTGGGGAAATTGGAGGATTCTTCGGCAACCATTATTGCACCGGGGAATTTTTCCTTAACTGCAAGGTTAAGCTCCTTAATAAACTCAATAGCCGCAAGGTCTTCATTACCGCCGTTTTCGTTAGGCGTCCATTCACCCTCGTTCTTACAGTAATCAAGGTAAAGTATACTGCTTACCGCATCGGTGCGCAAGCCGTCAAAGTGGAATTCCTTAAGCCAGTACAATGCGTTTGAAATGAGGAACTGTTTTACCCACGGCTTTGCAAAATCAAACTTTAACGTGCCCCACTGATTATCCGTTCCCGCCTTTTCGTACAGGCAGGTTCCGTCAAATTCAGCAAGCCCGTGTGCATCCTTAATAAAGTGACCGGGTACCCAATCAAGAATAACGCCTATTGAATTTTGATGAAGCACGTCAACAAAATATTTTAATTCTGCAGGCGTACCGTAACGGGACGTAGGCGAAAAATAACCTGTTGCCTGATATCCCCACGAGCCATCGTACGGATGCTCGGCAAGTGGCATTATTTCGATATGAGTATAGCGGTTTTCCTTAAGATATTTTACCAAAGCTTCAACCACTTCGGCATACGAAAGCATTTCGTTATTGTGACCGCGCATCCACGAGCCCATATGCATTTCATAAATAGCCATCGGTACGTTCTTCGCCTGCTTTTTAGTATGCTTAAGACACCACGAAAGGTCGTGCCAACGGTAGTTATCATGATACGTCACCGAAGCAGTTTTAGGTCTTAATTCGCTGAATTTTGCCATAGGGTCAGCTTTAAGAACGGTCTGCCCCGAAGCATTTACTATTGAATATTTATACAGACTTCCTGTTGCAACACCGTCAATATAGGCTTCCCAGATATCCGTTTCGGGTATCTTTTGCATAGGATTTGCTTCTGAATTCCAACCGTTGAAATCACCCACAACGCTTACTGCCCTTGCGTTAGGTGCCCACAGCGCAAAATAGAAGCCGTCGATTAGCCCCGTACTGTTAAAAACGGGACGGGCGCCAAGAATTTCATCAAGATTTCTATGCGTGCCTTCGCAGGCAAGATACAGATCGTAATCGCTTATCATTCTGCTTTTAGTAAAATTTTCTTTTCCCATTCGGTTGCCTCCTATTAACGTATATATTGATTGCTGATTATATTTTAACAAATCAAGGACCTGATGTCAATATTGTGAAAACAAAAATTTTGTAATTTATTCATTGTTTTTCCATAAAATCGCGTATATTGGCTTCAAGAACGGAAAAAATATACAACGGAGGTGTTGATTTTATGAATCTTGGATCAATCAAGGATAAATCATCAATATTAAAAAAGAAGAATGTAAAAAGAATCTTTACAGTAACGGCAGTCTTTTGCGTGGCGGCGCTTTCGGTGACGTATCTTGTTGCGCTTACCGCGCAGCCTGCAGAACAGGCACCTGTTTTAGAAGCACCTGCGCCCACCGAAGCACCTGCTTCAAACGATGGCGGCATTACCATCGAAAAGCCTTCCGTTACACCTGCGCCCAATCCAAGTCAGGATGAAACCGATTCATCCGTTTCGGCAGAAAGCACGGTAACAAAAGCAATGCTCAACCCTATAAACGATGCTTCCGTGCTTAAAGGATATGCTTCTGACAGCCTTGTATATTCCAATACCCTTAAACATTGGGCAACCCATACCGCAATGGATTTTACCGCAAGTGAAGGTGCTACCGTGCTTGCGGCGCTTGACGGCACAGTTGCAAGTGTAACCAATGATGCGCTTATGGGGCTTACGGTAAAAATAAGCCACGAAAACGGTATTGAAACCGTATATTCCTGCCTTGAATCCGTACCCGAAAACATCGTAGAGGGCGCTTCGGTATTAAGGGGACAGGCAATAGGCAACGTGGGTAATTCAGGTGCAAGCGAATCTGCCGACGGCGTTCACTTGCATTTTGAGGTACTAAAAAACGGAAAGGCAGTTAATCCGCAAAGCTATTTGAGCAGCTTTTCGGGCAAATAACAGTACCGCTTTAAACCGAACACGGCAACAATGTCCTGCACAAGCTTGCAGGGCATTTTGTTTTAAGCTAATTTTCAATATACTCTTTAACTATCAACCAAACTGTGATATAATATAAAAAAAATCAACAAAAGAGCAATATTATGGAATTTAACGAAAAATTACAGGAATTAAGAAAACAACGGGGGTTAACCCAGGACGAATTGGCTGAAAAGCTTTTTGTTTCGCGCACCGCAATTTCAAAATGGGAATCGGGCAGAGGATACCCCAACATAGAATCACTAAAAGCCATATCAAAATTTTTCGGTATAACCGTTGACGAGCTTTTATCCGGCGAAGAATTGCTTATTCTTTCTCAGGCTGATACAAAAAACATAAAAAGCCGTTTTCGCGACGTTATATTCGGGCTTCTTGATATAAGCGTTGCCATGCTTTTATTTTTGCCGTTCTTTAATAAAAAAGCTGACGGTATGATATACGCCGTTTCCCTTTTAACGCTTGCGGATATTGCCGTGTATTTAAAAACGGCTTATTTTATTGTAGTAATCGGAACAACCGTTTGGGGCGTTATTACCCTTTCACTTCAGGGATGCGAGCATTCAAGCTGGTTAAGCTTAAAGTACAAAATATCGTTACTTTTAAATATTGCAGGCACGCTTTTATTCGTTATAAGCCAACAGCCCTATGCGGCAGTTCTTTTAATGATTTTTTTAGTAATAAAGGCATCAATACTTATAAAAAAATAGCGTGACACGAAAAGTATCACGGCTGTGAGCTTCCGTTTCTTGTGCATTTTTATATCTTGCGCTATTCTGTGACAGGGTAAAACTCGATTACAGAAAAAGGCAGGTAGAAAAATGAAAAAGAAAAAACATCTTTACGCTTCCTTAATATTGCTGATAGCATTCATTTTATGGACGGTGGCAGTGAAATTTATTGACGTAGCACCCATAGGTCAAAACGGCACCAACGTGGGATTTTCTTCACTAAACGGCTTTGTTCACCGCATAATCGGAACGCATATGCACCTTTACGTAATAACCGATTGGTTAAGCATTATTCCCGTTTCCGTTACGGCAGGCTTTGCGTTACTTGGTATTTTACAGTGGGTAAAAAGGAAACGACTTTTTTTAGTTGACCGCAATCTTTTCGTGCTTGGCGCATCTTATATTTTAGCCTTTGCATTTTACTTATTATTCGAATACGTTATAATAAATTACAGACCCGTGCTTATTAACGGAAGCCTTGAAGCATCGTACCCCTCGTCAACTACATTGCTTGTGTTAAGCATTATGCCTACCGCGGCAATACAGCTTAAAATACGAATTAAAAACACCGTCTTCAAAAAAACGGTATGCGTACTGATTTGCGTATTCACCTTGTTTATGGTAGCAGGCAGGCTCGTTTCAGGCGTGCATTGGCTTACGGATATTATAGGCGGAATTTTATTAAGCACAAGCATTGTTACGGCATACCGATATTTTGCCCACGGTTAAAAGAATAAAAAAGATGCACGAATTATCTATCGTGCATCTTTTATATTACCATAAAACAGGCATATTAAGCTTGCTTGCCGAATCCCAATCAATATAGAGTGTAAATTCGGGATGGGTTTTAAGCATTGTTGCGGGAACAAGGTTTGATAACTCGCCCGAAAGAGTTTTTAATACTGCATCAGCCTTTACTGCATAGGGCACACAGCTTACGATTTTGTTGCACTTCATAATCTGCTTAACAGACATTGAAACTGCTTGCTTCGGTACGTCGTCAACAGTTTGGAACCAGCCCTCGCCCACCTGTTGCTTCTTGCAGGTATCGTTAAGGTTTACAACTATGTACGGCTCCTCCGTATCAAAATCCGCAGGCGGATCATTAAATGCAATGTGTCCGTTTTCACCGATACCGATAAGACCGATATCAATGGGTGATTCTGAAATCTTTTTACATAATTCCTTACGGTTTTCCTCGGTACCGTCAACAAAATATGCTGCTTTAAGGTTCACCTTTGTGGTGCACTTTTCCTTTAAATATTTTCTGAAGCTTGCAACGTGCGATTCAGGAAGATTAACGTATTCATCAAGGTGGAACATTTCTACCTTATCCCACTGAACGTCTTCGTTTATTAAATTGGCAAGGGTATCAAACTGTGAAGCACCCGTCGAAAGCGCAATGCGCGCGCTTCCCTTTTCGCTTATAACACGATTAATCTCGTTTGCCACAAATTTTGCCGCACTTTTACCTAATTCATAGCGGTCCTTACAAATTCTTATTTCCATAAAAAATTCCTCCCATTAAATATCTTTATAAAATTCGTCTAAATTTACTCTGCGTTTTTCCTTCATTGAAAGGTTTGCCGCAAGACCAATACCAAGTGACATCATTCCTGCACGAATATCTGCTGACTGATCAGGCATTTCGGTGGGAACGTTCTTAAACAAATTGTCCCTTAAATTAACGTCAGCACCGCCGTGGTTGCTGTTTGAAACCACAGGCACCTTGGTTGTGTCATGGCTTCCGTCAACACCGAACACGTCAATGGTACGGGTTTTTGAGCTTGCTTCAATCCTTCCCTTTGTGCCGTTTAACACAATGCGCATTGCTTCATAGGGCGAAAATGCGCTTAAAGTATAGCTCATAACCGTGCCGCCGCTGTAAAGAACGTTTACGCTTACAGTATCCTCGATATCTACCTTTTCAGAATATACGCATCTGTCGCGAAGGTAACCGTCCTCATCCTCACAGTCAAGATAAAATTCCTTTAAGCCGTTCTTTAAAATATCAACGTAGTAATTGCAATGATTTTCACATTCATAGCAACGCTTTGCAGGGGCAGGGAACGAATCACCGAACACGCGCCTTGTGCCAAAAGCATTTACGCTCACGGGGTCCTGCTTTAAAAGCCAGTTTGCAATATCAAAGTGATGTGTGGATTTGTGTATTAAAAGTGATCCGGATTTTTCCCTTTCCGAATGCCAACGGTGGAAATAATCACTTCCGTGGGACTGACCGAGCATCCATTCGTAATGAACGCTTAAAACGTCACCAAGCACGCCCGAATCCACAACTCTTTTAAGTTCCATATAAAACGGATGGAATCTTAAATTAAAGGTAATGGTAACCTTTTTGCCGCTTTTTTCTTCAGCCTCTTTTATTTTAAGGCTTTTTTCAAAGGTAGTGGTAAGCGGTTTTTCGCAAATAACGTCACACCCGAAATTAAGTGCTTCGATAGTGTACTTATCGTGCGTGCAATCGATGGAGGTAACTATAACCGTATCGGGTTTAACCTCCTCAAGCATTTTTGTAAAATCGTCATACACGGGAATATCCTTACCCGTTCTTTCCGAAACGTATTTTGCGCGTTTTCTGTTTATGTCGTACACACCCAAAAGCTCACCGTATTCGGCATATTCCTTCACAAGCGGAACGGAATAACTCATAACACCGCGAACTCCGCAACCAACCTGAACGTATTTTTTCACATTCATAGCCTCCCGTTACAGTTTTTTCGCATTCTATTATACCGTTATTTTAATCATATTTCTATAATTTTATTGCCCAATTTCATCAAAAACTTCATTTTTTTGTTTGACTTTGGCAGATTATTGTGTTATTTTATCTGTGAGGTGATAGGGTGCAAAACTTTTTAGCGTATAACGAAGGCTTTAACGCGCAGCAGAACAAAAAGAAAAAAAACGAGTCCGTAGTACAAAAGCATTTTCATGCGTATCACGAACTTTATTTTCTTTTAAGTGGAAAAACCAAGTATTTTATCAATAACGAAATAATTCACGTAAACGAGGGTGAATCGGTTTTTATAAAAAGCGGATACGTGCACAAGACCGCCTACGAAAGTGAAAGTGATTCAGAAAGAATTCTTTTAAGCTTTTCTTCCGAATTTGTAGGTGAGGAATATGCGGAGATGTTAAACGAGCTTGGCAAGAAAAAACTTTTTATAAAGGCTGATAACGTAAAGGCGCTGTTCACCCTGCTTTATAAGGAATACACCGAAAAAAACGATTACTATCTTGAGCAATCAAAAAATCTTTTGCGTCAGCTTATAGTAATTCTTTTCAGAAGCGAAAAGCACCTTAAGGCAGATAAGCTTTCCGAAAACGAAATTATTATTCAGAACGCAGCAAGGTATATTTCCGAAAACTTATGCGAGGACATCACCTTAAAAAAGCTTGCGCAGGCGCACGCAATGAGCGAAAGCCATTTTTCGCGCACATTTAAGCAATACACGGGCATTGGTGTTTCCCATTTCATAAAGCTTACAAGGCTTAACTGTGCCGAAAAGCTTTTAAAGGAAGGTAAATATTCCATAACGCAGATTGCTTTAAAATGCGGCTTTAATAACAGTAATTATTTTATAAGTGAATTCAAGCGCTTAACAGGTATAACGCCCCATAAGTACAGCGCAATAAACAAGGAGAAATAATAATGACATTAAGAACAGAAAAAGTAATTCAGTTCGGTGAGGGCGGCTTCTTACGCGGCTTTGCCGATTGGATGCTTCAGATAGTAAACGAAAAAAGTAATTTTAACGGAAGCGTAGTTGTAGTTCAGCCAATTAAAAAGGGCTTATGCAACGTGCTTGCCGCGCAAAACTGTGAATACACCCACGTCTGCCGCGGTATTGAGGGTGTTGACGTAAAGAAGATCGACGTAATTTCACGCACGTTAAACCCGTTCACCGATTTTGACGGATACTTGAAATTGGCCGAACAAAAGGAGCTTAAGTACATAATTTCGAACACCACGGAAGCAGGTATAGCCTGTAACGAGGGTGATAAGCTTTCCGACCGCCCTGCAAAAAGCTTTCCTGCAAAGGTTACGCTTGCTTTACAAGCGCTTTTTGTTAAAGCTTGACGGCTTTGTGTTTTTGCCCTGCGAGCTGATTGACAAAAACGGTGAAAACTTAAAAAAATGCATTTTAAAAACCGCAAAGGATTGGAATCTTTCATATTTATTAAACGAATTTGAGGAAACGGTATGATAATAAACAATCTTGACAACGTATACGTTAATACTGAAAACGGTCACAAATATGCACGTTTTGACATAAAAAAGGGTGAAAATATCATAAAATACGGTCAGCCTATCGGTCACGCAACCGAGGATATAAAAAAGGATGAGCACGTGCACGTCCACAACCTTAAGACCAATCTTTCGGGTAAAATCGAATACACGTATGCGCCAAGTGAAAGCTACGTAAAAATCAAAGAAACCGACCTTTACTTTTACGGCTATATACGCGAAAACGGTGACGTGGGCATAAGAAACGATATATGGATAATAAACACCGTAGGCTGTGTGAACAAGGTTTCAAAGAAGCTTGCGCTTTTGACAGGTGCAAAGTGCTTTGAGCATCCCTTTGGCTGTTCACAGCTTGGCGACGACCAAAGCGTTACGCAAAAGATACTTAAGGGCATGGTTAATCACCCTAATGCCGCAGGTGTGCTAGTGCTTGGACTTGGTTGCGAAAACAACAATATTACTGAATTCAAAAAGGTTCTTGGCACTTGGAACGAAAAGCGCGTAAAATTTTTAAACACGCAGGACGTTGAAGATGAAATTCAGGAGGGCGTAAAACTTATAAACGAGCTTAAGGAATACGCAAGCGCCTTTAAGCGAGAGGCTATCAACGTTTCGCGCTTAAAAATCGGTCTTAAATGCGGCGGAAGCGACGGCTTTTCAGGCATAACCGCAAACCCACTTGTAGGCAGATTCTGTGATATGCTTGTTTCAATGGGCGGAAGCTGTGTACTGACCGAGGTTCCCGAAATGTTTGGCGCAGAGCATTTACTTATGAAGCGCTGCACTACAAAAGAAGTGTTTGATAAAACCGTTTCGCTTATAAATAATTTTAAGGCGTATTTTGAAAGTCATAATTAGGTAATATACGAAAATCCCTCGCCAGGCAATAAGGATGGCGGAATTACCACCCTTGAAGAAAAATCATTAGGTTGTGTGCAAAAGGGTGGTCTTTCAGCGGTTGTTGACGTACTCGATTACGGTGATACTGTAACAAAGAACGGTCTTTCACTGTTAAACGGTCCCGGTAACGATATTGTTGCAGTTACAAATCTTATGGCTGCAGGTGTGCATCTTATACTGTTTACCACAGGTAGAGGCACACCGTTAGGAAGCGCAATTCCCACGGTAAAAATCGCAACCAACAATATTTTAGCTACAAAAAAATCAGGTTGGATAGACTTTGATGCTTCTAAAACCCTTGAAGGCAACGAGCTTACAAAAGAACTTTTTGACTACGTAATTTCCGTTGCCTAGGGTGAAAAAACAAAGAACGAATTAAACGGCTACGAAGAAATTTCCATCTTCAAAGACGGTGTAACACTGTAACAAAAAAGCGGAGAATTCTCCGCTTTTTATTTTATTTCTTTGCACTGTAATACTTCGTTCCCGGCACGGTATTTTGCGTACCTAAAAGTTCGGAAACCGTAACAACCTCATATCCCTGTGCATAAAGCTGTTCGATTATAACGCAGAATGCCTTGTACGAATTTTCATACAATTCGTGCATTAAAACTATACTTCCGTCACTAACGTTATTCATTACGTTGCTTACTATCGCATCAACTTCGGACTGATCGTTCTTCTTATGCTTCCAGTCCTCAGAATCAACGTTCCACAGTATTACTGAATACCCCGACGCCTTAACGCGATCGTTAGTAATGCTTCCACCCGGTGGGCGCATGAGGGTAGGCACCGTACCCGTGGCATTTTTTATTGCATCGGCAGTTTTGGAAAGCTCTTCCTTAAACTCCGCATCGGTACATTTATTGTAATACTTTGTATGAGTATAGCCGTGAATTGCAAGCTCGGAACCGTTATCGGTAACGTACTTTATTGCAGATGCAGTAGTGGAATCAACCCTGTTGCCGACTATAAAGAAGGTTGCCGAAGCATTGTATTCCTTAAGCTTGTCCACTAACATAGTGGTGTATTTACTGTGCGGTCCGTCATCAAAAGTTATGGCAACGTATTTTTTGCCTTCAGCACGTTCAGGGGTTGCAAATGGACCTTGTGGTGTCTGTCCCGGTGTTGTTGCCGGTGCTTTTGTTGCTTCGGGGGTAATTTCAGGCGTTGGTGTGGGTGTTATTACCTCAGCCGTTGCAGGCGGTGTGGTTACTATCTGTTCAAGAGTCGTACCCACCTGCACGTAATAAAGCTTGCCCGAAAAATCATTAAGCCCCGTTTTTATGGGCGCGCCGTCCGAAAGCACAAGAATATCCGTTGCAGAATAGTTATGTATAAAGGTGTTGGCAAGTGATTGCATAATAAGTTTTTGAAGCGATGCTTCCTGCGAGGAAAGCCACGATGTAAAATCACCGCCAAGGTCAATGGTAAGATATCTGCCGTTATCTCCGCCCTCACTTTTAAAATCATTGACCGTAATATTTTCAGAAATCATCCCTGCAAGTGAAAGTTGCTGCAACACAACCTCAGGCGAAAGTGTTTCAACCTTAACGTGTTTATTTACAAGAACGTTGTTTTCGGCACTGTATACCTCAATAATAACGTTCTTCGCACAGCCTGCAAAAAGAAGGCACGGCAAAATTATCGCCGCAATAAGAATTTTAAATATTCTTCGCATATTACCAATTCCCCGTACGTTTTTTTATATTATAACATATATTTAATCGAAAGTACATACTAATTTGTCGAATTCGATAAAATATTGTTGCTAATTTTTTCATAATTTGCTTGCGTTTTTTGTTTTTTGTGATAAAATAATATGCGTAACGGGGATATAGCTCAGTTGGTAGAGCGGTTGCTTCGCATGTAACAGGCCAGCGGTTCGAGTCCGCCTATCTCCACCAACAAAAAACGCACTTTTGTCTACTGACAAAGGTGCGTTTTTTGAATGATGTTTGCCTTCGGCAAATGATGACGGCTTCGCCTAATGATGTTCGCTTCGCAAATGATGTGTGGCTTCGCCACATTTTATGGCAAACATCGCATCATTGCAAAATGAAGTGGAGCAACATCATATTTGCAAAGCAAATGCATCATATCGCCGTAGGCGATGCATCATTGAAATATCCTGGATTTTATGATATAATGTCTTTAAAGGAGGCGATTACGTGAAGGAAAATAAGCTGGCAGAACTGTCAATGGAATTCTCTATTGATATTATCAACCTTGTAAAGCATTTAAAATCTAACCACGAATCTATTATTTCTAACCAAATCGGCAGAAGCGGAACGAGCATCGGTGCCAACATCCATGAAGCACAGTACGCACAAGGCAAGAAAGACTTTGTTTCAAAACTTGAAATTGCCTTAAAAGAAGCAAGCGAAACAGGCTATTGGCTTGAATTATTACACAAAACCAACTACATCGATGAACAATCATATAAAGCGCTTTCTGCAAAATGTACGTCTTTGCGTGTTATGCTGATCGCTTCTTGTAGAACCGCTAAGGAGAATACAAAATGAAAATAGCACCCTGCAAAATTTTGCAGGGTGCTATGTTTGTAAGGGTTTGTCAGTGCTCTGAAAGGGCATCAAACGATGCCCTTTGTTTTTTTGCCGTGTATTAAAATTTTATCCTCAGTCTTCTCTTCTTGCTATTTTCAAGCATTCGGTGTCTTCCTTTACCGCCTTTATTTTATTTGCAAGGATATCTGAGGCAAGATCACAAAAAGCTTCGCCGATCGTTTCACTGCAGCCGATAGGCGCATAACCGCTATATGCATCGGGATGGTCTGCCATCCACGCGCCTCCAAAGTTAATACCTAAGCTTGTTATATGATCCATCCGATGAATGCTTTTACCTTCCTGATAAAATTTTTCAGGACGCACTAATTTAGGATCTTGTCCGATCAAATCGGCAACTTCAATAAAATCCGCATGACCACCGCCTGCACCTGTTTCCCCAAAGCGCTTCAGCACTTCAAGATCGGCATCGGTAATGTAATCGAAGCGTTTTTTATCTGCTACGATCTGATTATAATATTCAGTCATATCCTCGGGACCGCGATTTAAGTTGAGTTTTGTCCATAAAACTGCATAATCGCGTTTTTCATATAAAATACCTCTTGCAAACAGATTTAACAGAAAACTATTGCCGCCATGACCGGTTACAATAAGAATTTTTTCAAATCCGTTGCGGTGTATTTCGTCGCAAAGCTCTTCAAGAATCGTTAAAAGCGTCTGAGGCTTTATGGAAACGTAACCGCGGATCTGTTTTTTCTTCAAAAGCTCAGGGTCGTTAGAGTGATTAGGTATAACCTCGCCAAGCCAGAAGCCTGCAGGAAATACTACCGCGTACTCCTTTTCTGCCGCAAGGTTTGAAATATAATTTGCGCTGTAGCTGTCACATCCTACTACCAGATGCTCACCGTGTCTTTCAAGACACCCCAAAGGCATAACACATACGCCCTTTGATTTTTCAATAGCCTCATCAAACTCAGGCGAGGTAAGATCTTCCCATTTCATAAAAGTATCTCCTTAACTTTCATTAGTTACGATTATTATATAAATCAAACCTCAAAAAGTCAATATTTTATGTTTTTTGTCAAGGAGATATGAAAAATCAGTAGCCGTTTTTCAAAAGTTCAAGTGCTGATTGAGTATTATTAACCCACTCACCTGTTTACGTGTATTTTTGTATTTTAGATAAACAAAGTATTGACAAAGTGTAACGTGTAATTATATAATATGTATATTATAATATTAAGGAGAGGCCCATATGAAAAGAATCATCAGCGCAGTCATCATTCTTGCAATGGTTATTTCACTTTTCAGTATGATAACCTTTGCAGCAGGCAATACCACTGCACCTACTTTAACACAACGCGGTGCAAGCATTATTGTAACAAACAGAACGTTCAGATCCAGTAGTCCTTCACAGACAATTACCAATTCTATTTTAAACAACGGATTGGGCGACTATTACTTTTACGCATACGTGCGTCTGTTAGAAACGCCCGATAAGCCCATAACCTTTACCTTGGGCATCGAATGCATGTATACCGCCGCTAGCGGAGAAACAGGAACAACGTGGCCCGGTGCAACAGCCACTATAGATGATACCGAGTGGCACAAGATCGGTGGTCGTGTAGAATTGAAGGTATCGACCTTTGGTGACGTTTCAACAATCACACAGGCAAAAACCTTTATACAAACACTTTACGCAGGTATGTCAAGTAATGACGGTTCCTATACCGGCTCCTTTGAATTGGATGCTGTCGTTCTTTATAAGGCTAATTCTGACGGTACGTACAGCGATAACATTATTTTAAACCCCGAGTGTAACATTAACTCCTCAGGCAATACAGCCTCTTGGGGTTCGTATGGCTCATTTACAAAGACTAACTCACTTACAATACCCGTTCAGGAGGGCGGTGCACTTCACGTTGAAGGCAGAAGTGGCGCTACGGCAGGTCCTTCACAGATACTTACAGGCCGTTTTGAAAACGGAACCCATTATTATAGCGCATACGTTCGCCTTACAGAAACACCTGCTGAACCCATAAAAATATCATTGGGTATTGAGCTTACTTTGAACGGTAGCGGTGTAAGCTGGCCTAGCGTTAACGGCGGTGGTACAACCATTTCCGATACTGAATGGCACAAGATAAGCGGTACCTTTACGACCAACAAGGTATATGACAGAGCCGTAACCTTTATAAATACAGTTCTTGTATCCAACAATAAAATAGGCAGCAAATGCAACGTTGAATTTGATGCCGTTTTCCTTGCAAAGCAGGATGCAGACGGATATTACGGTGAAAACATTATTAACAATCCAACTATGGAATGCGACGAAAACGGTAAAACGGCTGATTGGGGGTCTTACAGCGTGTCTACAATCACAAATACTGCATACTCACCCGCCGCACCTGACGAAGACGACGGAATCGTAAATGCTGACGGTTCAGTTACATACGAAAGCGGCAACGTTCCTGCAACAGACAAGAACATTAACTATTCGGGACGTTTCTATACAGTAAATGAAACAAGCAAGCAGGCAGCGTTTGAAAGCTACGTTGAAATCAAGTTTACAGGTACTTCAATTGCATCTGCCGCAGGCTCAAGCGGAAACGTTTACTATGAGCTCGACGGTGTTTTAAGCCATACAACAAGTGCTGTTGGCGGCTTAAATAAAATTGGACTCGCAAACGGTGAGCATACATTAAAGATTTTTGCAACGGCGCAGGCTTCAAGATTTACAATTGCAGGCTTCAAGCTTGATAAGGGTGCAAAAACCCTTCCCATAAACCAACCCAAGAAAATCGAATTCATCGGTGACTCCATTACCGAAGGCTACGTTGATCCCGCTGATAAGCTTGAGGATCTTCCGTCAAACAGCTACCTTAACTCATATGCATTAAAAACAGGCAGACTGATCAATGCAAAGTACGGTTGGGGCTTTAACACAGTTGCCTTTGGCGGTATCGGTATGGTATTGACCAGCAGTCCCGATCCCCTTACAATGGGCGAAAGATACTTCACACAGAGAGAATATATAAAGGCTACCGACGGTACCACAAGGGAAACAGCCCTTGCGGCCGCAGGTGTGTATGACAACAATTACGTACCCGATTATATCGTTATCAATCTTGGAACCAACGATTCATCAAAAGACAACAGCACCTTTATTGCTAACTATACTAAATTTATAAACGATTTGAAGGCTATAAATCCCGACGTTGTAATTTTCTGTATGACTCCCTTTAACGGTTCAAAAGCGATACAGATAAAAATGATCGTTTCACAGTTTGACGAAAACGTTTACCTTATTGATTCTGCAACCTGGGGTGTTCCGGGTGGCTATGATGACCTTCATCCCGCACCTTCCGGACACGATAAGGCAACAGAAAAGCTTTTTGCAGTGCTTGATGCATACATTTCAGACGGCACCGTTCCCGAGGTTGAGCCTTACGTAAACGCTATGCAGTTCAACGTAACCGAGGATATTTACCACGCATATCCTTACTTTAGAACAAGTGCCGCAAATGCAACAGGTCTTACCGCATCTATGGCTGACGAAAACGGTTATATTACAAAGCACTACACCGTATATAACGTAGGTAAATATGACGCTAACATAAGAATATGGTTGCAGACAGGCTATGATGATCTTATAGATTCCACCACAAAGGTAGACAGATTTATAAAGAAGGGTCAGAAGGCTGATTTTACCCTTGAGTTTAAGGTGGATGAAAACGGTATGGCAACCCATAAAAACGGCACTAAGGTTGATTTAAGCACCTTGACCTTCAGAACCGAAATCGTACATTCAATCAGCTCGGAAGAAATTATCCCTGCAGGAACCTCATATATAATTGTTCCTAAGGATTCCTCAGATTTTGCAGTACTGAACATATCTATGAAGGCTCTTTCCAAGGGAACAAACCCGAGGGGTGGAACAACTTACAGCACCATTAAGGAGCTTCCCACAGAAAAAATCGCAGGTGCAACCCTTGATATCGGTGCAAGCCTTACCCTTACCTATCACGCACGCCTTTGGGATAACCTTGATGCAACGCTTGACGTAACGCGTAACGGTTCAACGGTTACACTTATAGGCACGTACGACAGCGCAACAGGCTATTACACCTATGAGTACACAGGCATTAACCCCCAGTGTATGACGGATAATATTTCTGCTTCACTTATGGCAGGCAACAAGCTTATTGCTTCAAAGGAAGAATATTCCGTAAAGGCTTATGCAAACAACCTTGCATCAAAAACTGCCGCAGACCTTGATTTAACCGCTGCAAAATACACCGAGCTTATCACCCTTCTTTCCGATATGCTTGTTTACGGTAAAAATTCACAGGATTATATGAAGTATAAGCAAAACGATTACGCAACTGCAGGCCTCACTTGGCTTGCACCCAGCGAATTTACCGTGCCTGCTAACGTCGTAAGAAACGTAATTAAGAACGATGCAAGCAACAAGGTAACGGGTATTGGTGTTCGTGTAGAAAACGTAGTTAAAATTTATTTCTCGGTAAGCCTTGCCGACGATGCTGAAGTTTTCGTTGACGGTACAAAAGCAGAAATAGTTGATAACAAGGTTTTCACCAACGCTATTAAGGCAACCGGATTTGACGACGTACACACCGTAGAAATCAAGCTTAACGGCGAGGTTGTTTCAAAGGTTGAATACAACGTAAACGCATACATCAACAATAAAAACACCGATGCATCCGTTGGCACGATTATAAAGGCG
Organism: Clostridia bacterium; assembly: GCA_045630945.1. Taxonomy (GTDB): domain Bacteria; phylum Bacillota; class Clostridia; order Christensenellales; family QALW01; genus UMGS1322. The sequence goes on along the minus strand of JAZQTV010000113.1, from coordinate 28,380 downwards.
CTCAGCAATTACGGTGCATCTGCAGTCACATACAAAAACTAAAGGAGGCCATGTTTATGAAAAAATACGAAGCACCTCAGATAGAAATAACTTCCGTTTCCGCCGACGTATTTACCGAAAGCACAGGAGACGGTGCAATCACCTTCCCTGAAGATCCTATTAACTAATAAATATTAGGGCATCAGAAGATGCCCTTTATTTTTTCCTTACACCTAAAATTCAATCCTCTTGTGGTTGACAAAAGCCACGTTTTTTGCGATAATATATCGGACAAAACATAATTTTTAGGAGAACACTTATGGGAACAAAGACAAAAAATCGTATTATGTTTTTATTGGGCATTGCAATATGCTTTATAGTTGCAGGGGTGGCTATTCTTTTAGAAACGCTTATTCCCGGCGGAATAATCGGTGCTTCCATTATCGCGCTTTTTATGGGCACCATAATCAATAGTTTTTTTCATCCAAAGTGGATACAGCCTGCACTTAAATTCACGTCAAAAAGAATACTTAAGGTTGCAATAATTTTATTGGGTGCATCCTTATCAATAAACACCATTATGTCCGTTGGCAAAATGACGTTTTTTGTTATGATATTTACCTTTTTAATGTGCTTTGGCGGCGGTTATTTTATTCGCAAAGCATTCGGGCTTAACTGGAAGCTGTCAAACCTTATTTCTGCCGGAACGGGCATTTGCGGCGGTTCTGCCGTTGCGGCTATCGCCCCCGTAATTGACGCCGACGATAAGGACGTTGCTTTCGCAATGTCTTCCACCTTCCTGTTTGATATGGTGATGATTGCCATATACCCCATTATGGGCAGGCTTTTAGGCTTAAACGATATTGCTTTCGGCATTTGGGCAGGAACCTCAGTCAATGATACTGCAAGCGTTGTTGCTTCGGGATACGCTTTTTCCGAGGCGGCAGGTGATTTTGCGACCATGGTAAAGCTTACCCGAACAATTGCCATTATCCCCACCGTTCTTGTTTTTGCATTTATCAGCACACGCATTAAGCAAAAGGAAATGCAGGCGGCAAGCAATGGCAAAAAAGTAAACATCGTAAAAATTATTCCTTGGTTTATCTGCGGCTTCTTGTTATTGGCTATTGCCAACAGTATAGGCTTTATTCCTGCCGTTGCTTCAAGCGTTCTTAAAGGAACAAGCAAGTTCTTAATGGTTGCCGCATTAGCCGCTATCGGTTTAAGCACAAGCATTGCTGATTTCAAAAAAGCAGGTCTTAAGCCTATGTTTTACGGAATCACCATAGACACCTTGGTAACTTTAACCGCATTAGTTGTCATCTGGTGCATGGGTTTAGCATAAGCTTTTAATGGCGGCATCCTTCCACACAAATTATTTACCGACTTTTTTCGTAAGCAATGTAACTATTGCAAACATCACTATTGACGGTAACAACGCAAAGGCAGATATCCGGGCACGTACCAGAGGTGTTGACGTTCCTAGCAATATCAATATTAAAATAAGCATTATTATAAAGAAAGCAGTTCATTGCGAACTGCTTTTTTTATTGACAAAGGCTATCCTATTTGCGATAATATACCGTGATATCAAGTAACGAAAGGGTTACGTTATGTTTATTGTTGATTCTCATTGTGATAGTATTCAGCGTGTTGACGAGGGTGTTTTGCCCCTTGTAAACCCGTATAATTTCAGTAAGAAGCACAAACAGCTGCAGTTTGTGGCTTTTTTGCGCCGTGGACGGGTGCTGAGCTTGAAAAAGGCTATCAGCGGACGATCAGATATTTTGAAAAATTCAATGCCTGTCTTTTAAACGAAAACATCAGGCAGGTGACCTGCTATAATGATATCGAAGCCGCCTTTAACGAAGGTAAGCACGCAGTTATGCTTACAATGGAGGGTGGTAGCGGAATAAACGGTGATATAAAAAATCTTGAGTATTTTTTTAACCGAGGTGTGCGCGTATTCGGGCTTGCATGGCTTACTAACGAGCTTGCTACAAGCAACCGTTTAGACCAATTCGGCAACGATACGGGGCTTACCCCATTGGGCATAGAAGCGGTTAAGGAATGCAACCGTCTTGGAATGATTTTAGACGTTTCGCATCTTTCTGACAGAAGCTTTTATCAAGTGCTTGAATTATCAAAGAAGCCTATTATGGCAACGCATTCTAACTTTCGCTCCCTTTGCAGTCATTCACGCAATTTGACCGACGAAATGGCAAAGGAAATTATTAAGCAGGACGGAATGATAGGGCTTAATCTGTACACGGAATTTATTGACGATATCCCAAATATGCGCACCGCTGAAAATCTTTTCAGGCATCTTGACCACTGCCTTGAGCTTGGCGGTGAAAACAATATCGGCTTCGGTTGTGATATCGACGGGTGCGACGGTATCTACCCCGCCCCATTAAGCGAATCCTGTTCAATGCACGATTGCTTGCTTGAAATAATGCAAAAACGCAACTATTCAAGTACGTTAATTAAAAAAATTGCAGGTGAAAACCACCTTAACTTTTTAAAGAAATATCTTGATTAAATCAAGCTTATGCTTTACCCTAACAAACGCAACAGCTACTGTAAGGAGATAAAAATGAGTGACAGAAAAAAGGTTCTTGAGCTTTTTGAGGAGCAAAAGGAACTGCTTGACAAAAGAATTAACGAGGGTATCGAAAAATACCGAAAGGGTGACGCGGCAATTACCGTTACCGATAATAACGGCGCGTGCGCTTTCCGTGTTTTCTTTGGAATGTACGAGCTTGAAATAAGCGCAAACGGCAAAACCGTTAAAAAGATCATAGACGTTTCTTCTTCGTCAGATAACCTTATTACCGTAACGCTATAATATTTAAAATCAGCTCTTTAAAAGGGGCTGATTTTTCCTTGTTTTTATAAAAAAATAGAAAAATTACATACATTCATTGCTTTTTTCTATTTTCTTATACGGTTTTTGAATGTAAAATATGTATATGACTAATAAAGGAGTATATTATGAATTACAAAGAACAGGCATTTAACGAGTATAATAATATTACTATCCGTCCCGGCGGAGTGGCAGGCAGAGGATTCTGGAACGTTAATTCCACACAATTCATATTCACGCCGTGCTTTTCATTCCCCATTATACCCAAGGCGAACGGTTATCTTTTTACCGCTACCGACGCAAACAATAACGTGCACACGTTCGTTGCCCAAAAGCCCACCGAAAGCCTTGCACCCATATGGAAGGATATTCCCACGGGTATGGTTACGTTAAAGGTAGAATCCTTAAATAAAAACGGTGAGCCTGAATTCCTTACAGGTGCGCGCACGTTCTTTAAGGCAGACGGCTTCCCCGGAAGAGATAACCTGCCCAAGAAGGCTTGTTCATACAAGGAATGTGCCACAAAGGCTTTAAAATATGCGTTCAGCGAGGATTTTAACCAATATTGGCTTCTTCACTCAAAGCCTGATCCAATGTACCCCCACAACGTATATCCCTCAAAAACCATAAGCAGTATTATAAAAGCAATGATTTGCTATGCCGAGCTTGACAGCAAAAACAGTAAAGATGCATTAAAGCTTGCACAGAATGCGGCAGACTATCTTCTTTCCATAAGCTACGCTGGGGATACCCCTGTGCCCTATCTTCCGCCCACATATTCATTTGAGGGTCTTGATTTTGATACTGTTGATAAAACTGCGCCTATGGCAAAGAACCGTACCGATAAGCTGATGCTTATTTATCCTGCATCGGCAGGTCTTGCATACTTTGCTTTAAGCGATGCAACAGGCGAAAAAAAGTATTTTGATGCGGCTATGCGTATCGCAGAATACTATAAAAACCACGTACTTGAGAACGGAAGCTGGTATTTGCTTGTTTCCGTCACCGACGGCAAGCCTGAATCAGACAACGTTTGTGCTTCATTCCAGATACTTGAATTTATGCATCAGGTCTATAAAAAAACAGGGGATGAGATTTGGCAGACTCTTGAGAAAAACTACTTCGAAAACCTTCGTTCAAAGCGTTTTGAATGCTATAACTGGGAAGGTCAGTTTGAAGATATTTTACTTTCGGGCAGTTATGCAAACCTTTCCCACATTGATGCCGACAGCCTTATTAACTATATTACGCAAAATCTTTCCGACGATGCGCAGGCAATAGAGGATGCAAAGGAGCTTATGCGCTTTGTTGAAGATCAGTTTGTGGTATGGGGTAAATTTTCACCGTGGAACACCCACTACAATCCCGAAAAGGATTTCTGGTATTCGCCTGCAGGTGTTGAACAGTATTTCTGGTACGTACCCATTGACGGAAGCACCGCAAAAATAATGAACACGCTTCTTGACGTATATTCAGTAACAAAGGAGCCGTTGCTTCTTGAAAAGGCGCAGGCGTTAGGCGATATGATAACAAGAATGCAAAACAAGGAAACAGGCGTTATTCCTACCCATTGGATGAAGAAGGACTGTGCAGAAAATCTTGAAAACTTCTGGATAAACTGTCACGTTGGTACGGCAATGTATATGATGCGCCTTTCCAAGATGGTTGAAGAAAATTAAACAAAAACAAGGCAGATAAAGCATTTTATCTGCTTTTTTTCAACTGTTAATTTAAAAATTTGCATATTTTCAAGCAATCGTTTATTTACTTTTAGTTTTCAGTTTGATATAATACCTTAGAAAAGGAGTGATTTTAATGAACAAAAAATGGATCTATTTTATACAGTTAAGCAATCATATGTGGGAAGACGGTAACGGCAAACAGCGTTATTGGTACGAGGAACCCTTCTCCCCCAGCAACAACGTAGATTATGAGGTTTGGGATAATCTTCTTAAAAGAGCCGCAGAATGTGGTTACACCACTCTTTTAATAGACGTTGGTGATGCTATTAAGTACAAATCCCACCCCGAAATTGCCGCTGATGACGCTTTAGAGGTTGAAGAGGTTAAGGAATTACTTGACAGAGCACGTGCTTTAGGCTTTGATTTTATACCCAAGCTTAATTTTTCAACCGACCACCATTGCTGGCTTAAGCAGTATAGAAGAATGGTATCTTCCGATATCTACCGCGAGGTATGCGTTGACCTTATTAACGAGGTATGCGATATATTTGGCAAGCCCGAAATTTTCCACTTAGGTATGGATGAGGAGCATTCATTCGACTGCATTCAGTGGCGCGAAATTGCTATTATGCGTTCACCCAAGCTTATGTTTGAGGACTTTAACATTATGTTTGACGCAGTTCGTAAAAACGGTGCAAGGCCTTGGGTTTGGGCAGATTACTATTGGAATCATCCCGACGTATTTATGGAAAATATGCCTAAGGACGTTATTCTTTCAAACTGGTTCTACGGTCGCTTTATGGAATACCCCTCAACAAGCTGGTTAAGCCGCGTTATTAAATGCTTTGAGGATTTCGATAAAGCAGGCTTTGACCAGATACCCACCTGTTCAACCTGCAGTTCACCTGCAAACCCCCGTGAAACACTTATCTATTGCCCCACAGTTATTGCTGATAAGCAGCTTTTAGGCTATTGTATGGCACCTTGGAAACGTGTTACAAAGGAAAACGAACATCTTTTAATGGATTCGGTTGAAAGACTTTGGTACGCAAGAAAGAAAGTTTGTCCCGAAACACTTAAATAATATTAACGGCACGGAACTTAAATTCCGTGCCGTTTTTTAATTTTGATTATTGATTATATTTTGATAATGAATTATAATTATAGTATCATTTTATCAACTAAAAAAGGAGTAGGCATATGCAGTGCAAGGATAGTTGGATATGGCTTCCTGAAGATATCTACCCAAACGATCAAGCAACCGTTTTTAGTGCTTTTTCGGATAAAAGCGAAATTAACCACACCGTTGCCGAATTCAAAAAAGAATACGTTTTCTCAAAAAAGGTTGTTCAGGCACAGCTTCGCTTTAGCGGTGATGCGGTATTTCAATTATTTTTAAACGGCAACGCCATTGCAACCGGTCCTGCCTGTGTTGGCGGCGATTTTATCGGTAACGAAACTAAACGCAATAATTTTTATGCCTTTGAAATGACGGTTTTCCCCCAATCATCAACCCTTGATTTTTTTGCGCGCGTCAATATTTTACCTTACCATATTTGCGAATATTCTATGGGGCACGGCGGCTTTATGCTTTCCGCCGTTCTTACCTTTGAAGATGGAACCATAGAAAATATAAAAACCGACGAAAATTGGCTTGTCCGCAAAAACGGTGCATTTAATGCCCCAATGGCATTTGACGGCAGAATTTTACCTGACGAATACGTTAACGCCCAAACTGTTGACGATATCTGGAACGCTTCGGTTGCCCCTATTCCCCCACGCTTTGAGGAAGAGCTGTTTTTTGATGAAGGAGAGATTTTTTTGCTTCCCCTTGAAGAAAAAACGGTGGTTCTTGAGCTTGATAAAATATGGGGCGGATTTTTAAAGGTAGAATCAAAAAACTCTGCCACGGTAGAGGTTGCTGCTTATTGCAGAGAGGCTGATGATTCGCCCGAGCCTGAGGTGCTTATTTTCAATTCACCGCAAAGCTATCGCGGTTTCAGCATTCATAGCACCGGAAACATTAAGCTGACCGCAAAAAACACGTCGCAAGCTAAAGCCTGTATTAAGGTTTCATTTATTAAAACCCACTACCCCGTTTACGAGGAAGCAACCACGGTAACAAGTGATAACGCCCTTAACAGCGTGCTTGAGGTTTGTAAGCACACCCTTAAAATTTGCAGACAGACGCATCATCTTGACAGTACCCGTCATTGTGAGCCCCTTGCATGCACGGGTGATTATTACATCGAAAGCCTGATGACACCATTTTCATTCGGTGATATGCGGCTTGCCGAATTTGATATCCTGCGTACTGCAGTTTTGCTTGAAAGAGAAAACGGAAGAATGTTTCATACCACGTATAGTCTTATATGGGTAAAAATGCTTTATGAAACATATATGCTTACAGGCAATCTTGCGCTTTTAAACCAATCAAAAAAGGCGTTAGATCTTCTTTTAATGCGTTTTGAAGAATATATGGGCGAAAACGGCATTATAGATAACCCACCCGACTATATGTTTATAGACTGGATTTATATTGACGGTCTTTCCATGCACCATCCTCCCAAGGCGCTTGGTCAAAGCTGCTTGAATATGTTTTATTTCGGTGCATTGGATAATGCAAAAAAAATATACGGCATTTTAGGTGAAAACGATTCAGCACAAAAATGTCACAAAAAAAGGGAATGCTTGCGCAACGCAATCAACAGCCTGCTCTATAACAAAGAAAAAGATTGCTATTTTGAGGGACTTAATACCCCTGAAGATGCAAAGGGAATATGGTTGCCGCAAAACGTAGAAAAGCGTTACTATCTTAAGCATTCAAACATTCTTGCGGCATATTTCGGCGTATGCGACGAAAGTACCGGAAGGTCACTTATTCATAAAATCATGGCAGACAATATTGAGGGTGACTGTCAGCCGTACTTCTTGCATTATTTGTTAGAGGCCGTATACCGTTTAGGCTTAAGGAAAGAGTATACCTTGAAAATATTAGATAAATGGAAAGAGCCTGTAAGAATATTTCCCAAAGGTTTGGTAGAAGGCTTTATTGCCCCCGAGCCAACTTATTCATTTGACCACAGTCACGCTTGGGGCGGTACCCCCTTATATTCATTACCCAAGGCAGTATTAGGCATTGAAATTATTGAGCCAAAAATGAAGAAAATCCGTCTTTCACCCGATTTATTAGGCTTAAGCTACGTTAATATTGAGCTTTTAACCCCATATGGCAAAATCACATATAAGCAAAGTGAGGGCACCGCACCCATTTTAACGTATCCGCCTCAAATTAAAATTACTTTAGCAACGTGACAATTAACCGCACAGGAGATATAAAATGAACGTAATTGAGTTAAACCGCGACACAGAAAGAGACGTTTTAGCATTAACAGGCATCAGCTTTGTTCATTTTTCGGACGTACACGCAAAGCCGGAATTATGGAACAGAATTACCGAATATATTGATCACTACAAAAACGTAATTTCCTTCGGCTTACACACGGGTGATTACTGCGGTGGCTCGCAAAAGGTTTATGCTGATATGTACCTAAAAAAATGCTCACGCCCCATTTACAACTGCGTAGGCAATCACGACTGTTATTCGGGTGAGGGCGCGTGGCTGTTAAATGATAAAAAGGTTGCGCACAGTCTTCTTTTTAATCACACAGAAGACTGGAACGTTACGTTCTTTGAATGTCCCTATTCCATGTGCTATTATATAGACTGCAACGACCTGCGCATTATCGTGCTTGACGATTATTATGATATCTGGCCTGCACGCCCGTGGCTGCGCTCGGTTTTAAAGGAAGCCTATTCCTTAAATATGCACGTTATCACCGCACAGCACGAGCCTACGGGATACATTTCAAACACATACGGTTCACTTTTTTCAACCGTTGAAGATTACGTTTCAAAATGGAAGCAGTACGAATTAAACCGAATTAACTACGATTTTGACCATCGCGGCAGAGTTTTATACTAGGACGTAATTAAGGAATTTATTTCTTACGGCGGCAGGTACGTATGTAATCTTGCAGGACACGATCACGTTGATCAGTTCGGGCTTACAAGTGAGGGCATCTTAAATATTGCTATACAAAACGCTACCACGTGGGATGCCTTAGGCGATACAAGGCGCGTTATCGGTGAGCGTTCGGAGGACTGCTTTAACGTTATGTCGGTAGATACCGGAACCAATACTCTTACGCTTATTCGTATCGGTGCAAATACCGACGTGCACGGCAGGCAGAAAAACGTGCTTAAATTTGATTATTCGTTAAAGAAGATAATTGAAGAAAGATAACTTACGCTAAATTGAGCTATAAAGAAAGGTACGTAAAATGAACAAAAAGCTTATTCTTGTGGCGGCACCGCCTGCCTGTGGAAAAACCTACGTTTCGGAATTGATTTCTAAAACACTTGGAAATATTGTTTATCTTGACAAGGATGACCTTACCGACCTTGTCCGTGCCGCATTTAAGGTTTCGGATAAGCCGCTTGATATGGACGGGGATTTTTATATCAAAAATATTCGTCCTGCAGAATATTCCACTCTTTTTCATATTGCCTTTTCTACCCTGCGGTATGAAAGCTCCGTTCTTTTAAACGCACCGCTGGGCAAGGAAATACGTAACACCGAATTTATAAAAGACGTTAAAGAAAAAGCAAATCGAATGGGTGCTGAACTTTTACTTATATGGGTTACCGCACCAATTGAAGTGTGCTTTCAAAGAATGAAGAATCGGAATTCCGACCGTGACACGTTAAAGCTTTTAAATTGGGAAGACTACGTTAAAAAAATAAATTACGAGCCTCCCTACCAATTAAAAGCCGAAAACGCAGTGGATAAATTTATGGTTTTTGATACTAAAGACGATGCTTCATTTAATTTATCCCTTGATACTGCGCTTAAAATGATACGGGAAGTTTGAAACGTTATTAAGTTTTCCTACCATTGTACAAAAGAAAAGCCACGGCAAACACTATCATATTATTGTATGCTCATATATTAATATATTTATTTTTGTATCAGCGCATAAAAAAAGGACGTAAAATTTATGGAGAATTTAAACCGGTGCCTTGACCGCATTATAGAAAACAAAACCGCCAATTCCTTTGCAGTATTGGTTGGACAGGGTGATAATATATTGTGTGAAGCGTACCGTTCCCACGTTCAAAAAATCGATTCATTTACCCGTTTTGATATGGCTTCGGTAACTAAAATTATGGCAACCACAAGCCTTTGCCTTATTGCTTTTGACATGGGACTGTTTAATTTAGACACAAAGGTTTCTGACTTTTATACCTGCCCTGAAAGCAGCAAGGATATAACTGTTTTTAATCTGCTTACACATACTATGGGTATAGGCTACAAGTGGCTTGCCTTGCCCACTACCAACTACAACAATATAGCTGAACATATACTTTCAATAAAGAACGATATCCCCATAGGAAGTGACGTACTGTACAGCTGCCCTGCGTTTATACTTCTTGGAAAAATTCTTGAGCAGGCATTTAACGATTCGCTTGACGTACTGTTTGACCGCCTTGTTGCAAAAAAGCTTGATATGCTATACACCTCGTTTTGCCCCAACGATAAAAGCAATACGGTCAATGCCAACACCCAAAGCGAGCTTCTTGGTACGGTAAACGATTATAACTGCAGACACCTTGGCGGTGTTGCAGGTAATGCAGGAATATTTTCCTCTATACACGATATGACAAAATTTGCGAAAATGCTTTTATCCTGCGGTGCGCCCATAATCGATGAAAAAACCTTTATGCTTGCCGTACAAAACCACACAAAAGGAAAGTCTGCCGCACGGGGACTGGGCTTTCTTTACGTAGATGAACAATACACGCAAACGGGCGACCTTTTCCCCGTAGGAAGCTTCGGTCATTGCGGGCACACGGGGCAAAGTATATTCGTTGACCTTAAAAGCAAGCTTTACGCAATAATTCTTTCCGATGCCACCGTAACGGTTGAGAAAAAATACGGCAAGGAAAACTACGACGAGGTTAAAGAAATGCGTCGGGCAATACATAACGCCATCGCCCTTGATCTTAAGTAGTTAAGCGCATTTTTTTGAATCTGGTACTGTTTTGCAGTTTTCTGTCCCTAATTTGTAATTTGTTACAAAAATATTACATTGTTCTTTTTGACGATTTATGGTATAATTAAAACAGACAAAATCAGAGGGGTTATACTATGAACGTTGCAATATGTGATGACAATTTGATTTATTGTAAAAAAACAGAAATTCAGCTTTCAAGCGTTGAATTTTTTAAGGATAGCGACTACACCTTTTTTGAAACGGGTGCAGAATTACTTAAAGCAGTTGAAGCCGGCAGCTTTTTTGATTTTGTTTTTCTTGACGTAGATATGCCTGCAACAAACGGGCTTGAAACAGGCGCTTCACTTAACAGACTTTCACCCGATGCCATAATTATTTTTCTTTCAGGATGTCCGCAAATTTCAATTGACGCGCTTGAGCTTAATGCGGCAGGATATCTGCTTAAGGGTTGTGAGCAGGATAAATTCACAAAAACCTTGGAAAAGGCTATATCTAGATACAAAAAGCTTCACTCAAAAATAAATCTGAAAACAGGAAGCGAAATTTCAAGCATTCAAATAGATGACGTGCTGTACGTTGAATATTCACGAAAATACTGCTACTATCATACTTTAAACAACGTATATTCCGTACGCAAGCCGTTGTTTAAGGTATTAAAAGAGCTTAAGCCCTTTGGCTTTATACAAATATATCAATGCTACGTTATCAATATATCGAAAATCAAGAAAATACAATCCTCAAGCGTTATTCTTTTAGATAATACCGAGCTTCAGATAAAACGCAGTTCAAGCAAAGAGCTTATAAAGGTGTACACAAACTATATGAATAAGTGAATAAATAAAAAGCAGTTTCGAAACTGCTTTTTTATTTTACTTTACGTCCTTTATCGCCTTTTTCACAGCCTGATAATAGCCGTCATCTGTAATCGTGGGACACATCCAGCCGCCCTCGTCATGCTCGTTCCAAGCGTAGATAAGAAGGGTGTTAGGTCCGCTTTGGTACTGATTTTTTATTTTCAGCATTTCACGGGAATGCTCATAAATTTCATCAGCGGTTGCGGCAAAAGCGTAATTTTTTCCACCCATCCACGATACAGGGTTTTTTATTCGAGGTCTGTAATCATGCCCCAAGGAAAGCAACGGAACGTTTTGAAAGCCCATTTCATAACGCATTTTTACCATTTCCCTGTTCCGCCGTGCGTACGAAGAAAATTCCTCGCCCTCGCACAACGAATTAAAGCCGTACGAGCCGATTGCATCAAAGCCCTCGTTTTTAAGCTTATATAACGCATAAGGTTGCGGTTGAGCATTCATACCGACAAAATAGGGTGTTAAGCTTCCTTCGTTTACAATGAATGAGTCAATCCTTTTTCTGTATTCAACATCAGTACGAATTGCATCGAACACGTAAATTAAGGGATGCCCGTCAAACTTAACGTAAAAATCCTCTTTTACGGTTTTAGCAAGATCCTTAAGCGTTTCATCGTCAAGCTGTGTGACGTGTACTATTGCCGCCATTTTTATTTTGTTGCGAAGTGAAGACGCAGAATGCCGCTTGCGTGCATACCGCATAACGTCACCCTCGCTATACCAGCAATACGCAAAATAATCTATCCCTGCATCGATAGCAAGCTGTGCTTCCTTATCAAACTGTTCCTGCGTTTCCTCGGGAAACTCTATTTTTCCGTCACCGTTTACGTTTGCAAAGAAGGGTGCACGGAAATGAAATTCCGCAGGTGAAAGAGCCTTTGCCACCTCACGCGAAACGTTACGCACGGGATGCGCAGTTGAAAAGTAAGCATCCCACCTGATTGCGCCTACGGTAAAGGGTTGCTCCTTAATTTCAGTTAAGGCTTCCTCTTTTTTAATTTCTTCAACGGTAATTTCCTTTAAAAGAACGTCACAAAGCGGTGTTTCCTTATCCTGAATGAAGTATGCGGTTATTTCATCAGCACCTGCAGGAGTGCAGTACGTACCCTCTATCCACGTCCATTCATTATGGGTTATTTTTTTCTTGGTTCCGCCGTCGTAATCAGTAACCGTTCTGCCGTTATATTCATATTTAACCCGATGATAAAGGGTTATGCACACGTCTTTGGCGCCATCTGCCAGTTTAATCAAAAAACGTGTTTTGCCGTATTCGTATTCAGGCACGTTTACCCCTAAAGAAGAATGGGCAACCGTTCTGTTTTTAACCGTTATAATACCGTTCTGCTCCTCAAGGGTTGCATCACCCTCGGCAAAAAAATTACGTTCCAAACCCACAGTGACCGCTCCTTTCCCGTTATTTGTTTATAGGTGCGACCTTTAAGCACCGTGTATAATTATTATAAAACTGAATTTTGTTCCCGTCAACCCTGTGCTTTAGTTCTTTTAGTAGCACTTTTTTATCATTCTACTGTTTTTTAGGATACGCGCCCATAAAAAAATACGTTTTACGCCCGCAAGCCCAATTCTTTTATAAAATTACGGCTTACTGTTGACATATGCCCCGTTCCCCACTATAATAATTATACGTAACCAAGGTGCAACGCGCAAGAAATTATTTTAACATAACCTCGCACTATTTTAACATTATAAAGAGGGTGTCAGTAAAATTGCATTACAGAATAAGCATTTTTCCCATTCCCGAGATCATCTCAACCTATGAAATAACCCGTCAGACCGTGTGGCGTTGTGCTGACGAAAATAATATTACGGTAACCGTTCTTGAAGGTTCGTGCACGTTTACACTGGCAAGCAAGACCTACAAGCTCTCTGCAGGTGATACTATACTTATCCCTGCAGGGCAGGATTACATCCGCAAGCCCATTGAAAACACACCCTGCCGTTTTCAGTACGTTCACTTTAAGACTGCCAAGCCGGTATCATTTATAAGTGACGATGATTACGACGATACGTTAAACCGCATCGAAAAGGTGTACTACGAAAAGGATCTTGACTTTGAAGAAATTTTTCTGCCGCAGGTAACACACTGTTCAAGCAATGCTGACGAAATCATTAAAAAGCTTAGTGAAATATCCAAAGATTGCCGTCAAGCCACAAAGGCATCACATATTTCAGCATCACTTTCGGTTGTGCAGTTATTGTTAATGATGCAAAAAAGCGTACTTTCACAGCATTTTATATCAAGCAAAATCCCATCGCTTTCTCGTCAGTCACATTCGCCCATTCAGCCTGCAATAGAATACATAAGAAAGAATTTTGACCAAAAAATCTCCATAGAAGAACTGCAAAAGGTAACCAACGTTTCGGCACAACACCTTATAAGGCTTTTCCGTAAGGACGTTAATATGACGCCTGTGGAATACATAAACCACGTAAAAATCCTGCACGCAGTTGAGTTTTTACGTTCCTCAAGCCTTTCGGTTGAAGAAATATCATACAAATTAAGCTTTACAAGTCCAAGCTACTTTGGCAGAGTTTTTAAGCAATTTATAGGCAGAACTCCCAGTGAAGAGCGACACCGCATCAAAACCTTTGCCCAACAAAAGAAATGAGGTTTTAAAATGAACGCTTTAACAATAGTAATTTTAATATTTTCACTTCTCGGTGCCATTGACTACGTAATCGGCAACAGGCTTGGTGTGGGAAGGGAGTTTGAAAAGGCTTTTTCCCTTTTCTGCCCTATGGCGCTTTCAATGCTTGGAATGATAATTATTGCGCCTGCAATAGGCGTATGGCTTACACCTATGTTTGAAGGCTTTTATAGTCTTTTTAAAATTGACCCTTCCATAATACCCGCATCGCTTTTTGCCAACGATATGGGCGGTATGCCCCTTGTGCAAGGCATTGCAAAATCGCAAAGCATAGGCGGCTACAACGCCTTTATTATCTCTTCAATGATGGGTTGCGTAATGTCCTTTACCATTCCCTTTTCAATCGGAATCGTAAAAAAGGAACAACACCGTGAAATGTTTTTCGGCTTTTTGTGCGGAATAATCACTATCCCCTTGGGCAGTCTTATTGCAGGGCTTATGTGCAAAATAAGCATTCTTCCCCTTTTAATTAACCTTATTCCCCTTATCATACTGTCAGCAATACTGATAGCCGCACTTCTTTTAGTGCCCGAAGGCGCAATAAAGTGCTTTTCGGTATTCGGCTTTATAATGAAGGTGCTTGCAATTGTAGGTCTTGTGCTTTCGATATTCACCTTTCTTACGAAAAAGCAGATATCGCCCTATCTTGACACCTTCGAAAATGCCGCATTTATCTGTGCCAATGCCTGTGTAACGCTTTCGGGTGCTTTACCGTTTATGTTTATCGTTTCAAAGCTTTTAAACAAGCCGTTAAACAAATTAAGCAATAAGGTTGGTATTGACGGCGTTTCCGCCATTGCGCTTTTAGGAAGCCTTGTTACCAATGCTTCTACCTTTGGCGTTATGGATAAAATGAACAAAAAGGGCGTTGTTCTTAACTCTGCATTTGCCGTTTCCGCATCCTTCGTTTTCGGAAGCCATCTTGCCTTTACCATGGCGTTTGATAACTATTACATTGCGCCGATGATAGTGGGAAAGGTCATTTCAGGCGTAACGGCAATAATTCTTGCACTTTTAATTTACAAGCCAAGCACTAAAGAGCACTCATCTGATTAAGATGAGCGCTTTGTGCGCATGGTATTGAATTTATTTAATCACTATTGTATAATATTTTTTATTAGTTATAAGTTAGGAGATTTTTATGGAGCAGGCAAACAAGCGCAATTGGAAGATTTTATATACCGATTTTACAGGTGCGGTGCGCAGGGCGGTTGAATTTGTTTCTCGTGAAATGGGTGAATTAATTCTGCGTGATGCAGGTATATATTCCATTCACGTAACCGCAACAGAAAAATTCAGCGAAGCGTTCGACCGCAACTCCGTAATTATAGGTACTTACGATAGCCACCCATTCTTTAAAAAATATATTTCGGAAAGTGAAATGCTTAAGGATGGTTTTACTGTAAAGATAGTTAATTCGCCTGCTTGTAAGGAGCATCAGCTTGTGCTATTGTGCGGTGATACCCCTGCCGCAGTTTTTTATGCGGCGGTACATTTTATTGACGATTATCTTAACAGTATTGCAGTAAACCGTAACGGCTTATGCTTTAAGTATGAAACCTTTTTAAGTCGCCTGCCCGAATACAGTTTTTCTTCTGCACCCAAGGCAAAAACACGCAGTCTGTTTACATGGGGACACCCTATAAACGATTACCGCAAATGCATTGAAACGCTTGCAAGGTTAAAATTTAATCAGATAATCATTTGGAACGATTTTCTGCCCGTTAATGCCGACGAAATATACGATTACGCACACAGCTTTGGTATGACTGTTATATGGGGCTTTGCGTGGGGTTGGTTTCCCGATTGCACAAGGGTAGACCTTTCACAGCTTGATAAACTGAAAAGTGATGTAATAAATACCTACGAAACAGTATATAAGGGCAAAGGTGACGGCATATATTTTCAGTCGTTTACCGAGCTTAACGATGCAAATCTTCAAGGCAAGCTTATTGCGCAGGTAGTTACCGATTTCGTCAACGATACCGCAGGCGCATTACTTAAAAAGGAGCCCGACCTGCTTATTCAGTTCGGCTTGCACGCAAACTCCGTAAAGGAGCATTCGGAGCATTTTAAAAAGCTTGATCCCAGAGTTCAGATAATATGGGAAAACTGTGGAATATTCCCGTACAGTCACGATTTTCGCAGTACCGATGCGCTTAAACAGGAAGCCATCGATTTCACCCACCTTGTTATAAAGCAACGTCCCAACGTGCCTGTGGGAATGGTATTTAAGGGTATGCTTAAGCAGGATTGGCCGTACTTTGAGCATCAGCCCGGTCCGTACGTTATGGGAAATTCCACCGCAAACACACACCGCACGGATATGGAGATATTCCTGCCCATATGGCGATATCTGCAAAGCGAATGGCTTACAAAGGGTGAATTTGCACACACCCTTGCAAACATCGTACTTAACGATGCTACGGGCGAAATAAACTTTAATATTGCTTCACACATTGCAGATACCCCATGGTATCCGTTAGTGCTTTGTTCCGAGCTTTTCTGGGATCCCACGGTAAGCTACCAAAGCATTGTTGACCGCGTTTCAAAAAGACAGTACGTAAATTTCACTTAAGGAGTTCGAAATAATGCATTTAGAATTGATGAATAAGGTGCTTGACGCCTACACTAACCAACACATTGAAGACTATTTTAACAGGGTGAAGGTTGAAGGTCTTACCGAGCACGGCTTTCCTCGGCTTACTTCAAACATAGGTATTCTTATTGCAAACGGTATGCGTAAGGAGCTTCTTCCCATTTTTATTGAAATGATGGATTTTTGCTGTGAAAGCATCCCTAACGTGCTTGCAGGAAACAACTTTTCGGTTCGTGAAATAATGTGCGCAATAAACGAGCTTGAGCATACGGGCATTATCGAAAATGAAAAACTTGAATATTGGAAAAAGCAAATGTCGTCAATAGATCCGTGGAAATGCTATTTCCCCATTGCCGATTCCTACGACCACCAAATTAACACCAACTGGGCGTTATTTGCCGCGGCAAGCGAGCTCTTTAAAAAGAAAATGGGTCTTACTGTGTCCGATGAATTTATTGATGTTCAGATTTTCTCACAGTTAAAATACTTTGACGAAAACGGTATGTACAAGGATAACCCCAACCACAAACGTCATCAGCCGATAGTGTACGATCTTGTTTCCCGTGGGTTACTGTGCTTAATTATTTACGGCGGTTACAGGGGCAAATATTACAATGAAATAGATTCAATATTAAAAAAAGCAGGCGTTTTAACGCTTAATATGCAATCCGTTAACGGTGAATTAGCCTTTGGCGGAAGAAGTAATCAGTTTTTACATAACGAAGCGTGGCTTGCCGCTATTTTTGAATTTGAAGCAAGCCGCTATAACAATGAGGGCAATTCTGCTCTTGCAGGAGTCTTTAAAAGGGCGGCAAACGATGCCATCGAAAACATACGCTTATGGCTTAAATACGAACCTATATACCACATAAAAAACAGATTCCCCATTTCAACCAAACAGGGTTGTGAGGACTATGCATACTTTGATAAATATATGATAACCTGTGCATCGTTCTTATACGTTGCAAAGCTATTTTGTGACACCACCATCAAGCCAAGTAAGAAAACGAAACGAAAGCCTTTTATTTGGCAAACCGCCGATGCTTTCCACAAGCTTTTTGCGTGTGCAGGCAATTATTATTTAGAGGTTGACTTTAGCGGTGACCCCGATTACGATTCAAGCGGTCTTGGAAGAATTCACAAAAAGGACGCCCCATCGTTTTTATGTCTTTCTATGCCTTGCGCAAAAGCACCCCAATATCACAACGAAAAAAAGGAAGATGCTTCTCTTTGCACAGGTATAATGGATGGCGATACTCCCGTTTTTGCGACCGATGAATCCATTGAATACACGGTAGCAAAAACAAAGAAAGGCTTTAATTCAGTAAGCTTCGCCTTAAAATGCGACTTTGGCAAAAAGCAGACGTTAAGCAACTACAAGGTAAATAAGAACGGTGTTTTTATTGTAAACCAAGCCGACGGTGACGTTTTATATATGCTTCCTGCATTCTATTTTGACGGTGAATCTTATTCTGACATCACACTTAACGGTAATCGCCTTATGGTGCGCTTTGGCGATTGGGAATGCATCTATACCTCAAGTGCGCCTATAACAGATTCCTCAAGAATCGCATCTAACCGAAACGGACATTATAAGATATTTTACGCAAAAGGAACCGACTGCATAAAAATCAAAATTGAAATTAGGAAAATACGTTAAAAAGAAAGCATCCCGTTTGGGATGCTTTCATTATTTTTTCCTATCCTTAATAATTTCAAATATCTTTTCCCATCTTTCTTTGTGGCTTTCGTGTTCATAAACAGGCAAGAAGCCTACGGAAAGATACAGGCAAATTGCGGGAATGCGCTGGTCATCAGTAGAAAGCACGCAGGTTTTGTAGCCTCTTTCCTTTAAAGAATTAAGTGCGGCAACGGAAATCATTTTACCTACGCCCAAGCCGCGCGAGTCGGTATGAACGCCAACCATTCTGCCCCAGCCTTCGCCTGCATACTTGGCATTTTCAACTGCCGTGGTGGTTGCAATAAACTTGTTATCCTTCAGAATGTAAAGCACCTTTTCAGGCGCATAGTCACCTGCTTTTATTAAGAAATCAAAATCAAAATGATAACCGAAGGAATTTTCGATTATTCTTTCCCATTCCTTTTCATCGCCCGCCTCGTGCGACTTTAACGTAAAGCCTTCGGGCAACACAAGCTCAGGGACCTTCGAAATATCGGGATGCCTCATTATAAGCTGCGGTAATTTTTCTTGCATATTACTTCCACTCCTCGTTAGCTTCTCTGTCCTCACTCAACACCTCAAGATGCTTGGGCGGATCGCCGCAATCGTAAACGTCCATAGTAGCGCCCCCTTGCATAGCGCAATCGTGTGCGGTAAGACCGGGGATATTATAACGTGCCGCCTGCCATGCGTTTGTAGGTGATAATTTGCCCGTCATATACGCTTGACAGAAATCGTCAATCATAAACTTATGCGTACCTGCGTGACCTGTGGAAAGACTTTCGTATTCCTTAGGAAGTCGTTTAGCAAGCTGAATGGGTGCTTCGCCTGTTGACCAGTTTCCGTCAAACACCTTTTTAGTAAAATCAGGCTCGTTTTTATGCTTTGTAACCTCAATGGGATTAAGCAGGTCGCTCACGTCCTCAAAATCAAAGGTTAAGCCGTCATCGTGCATCTTAACAAAGCTATGCTGTGCAATAGAGCATTCGTATGAAGCCTTGGTGCCGTTAAAGCTTGTAATGTACGTTTCGGGAACGTGCCACGCAATACGGCGGTTTTCGCTTATTCTTACAATTGAATTATCACTCATTTTAATAAGCATTGAGGAGTTTGAAAACGGATTGTCCCACCAATTTTTGTCCTTGCCGAAAATTTCGGGGTCCATAGTATCCTCATAGCCGAATGCAGAAACCTTTACCGCATGTGCCTTTGTTGCCGAAAGCACCATAGAGGTTGAATGTGTGGGATAAAAGAACGGCGGCAGACCTGCCATTTTACGCCAAAGCTCGCCCTCGGTATACTGGAACGTGCCGTAAAGGCGCTTCATATCGTGGTTATACTGTGCCTCGGCATAAACAAGGTCCCCAAATTCCCCTGCCTTATATTTCTGACGGCAGAATATGGATGCGGGACGGTAGATTCCTGTTTCACCCATAGAATACGTAAGTCCCGTTTCAGCAACAAGACGTACTATTTCCTTTATTTCGTCTATCTTTAACGCCATAGGAACCGCACTGTAAACGTGCTTGCCGTGCTTTAAGGCTTCTATTGCCATATAACCGTGCTGATCGCGTTGTGAAAATATCGCTGTTGCGTTTATTTCATCCGAGTTTACTGCTTCCTCAAAGGTATCAAATATCTTATCAGTCTTGAACCTTTCGGTATAGTCCTCGGCTCTGTCACGGAACTTATCGCAAACCGCAACAAATTCGCACGCAGGATGATTTTGAAATAACGGTACAAAATGGCGTGCAAACTGACCGCACCCAACAACGCATATTCTTAATTTTTCTCTCATTGCTTACTACCCCACTTTTGTATTTACGCCATTATATTACCACCCTTTTGCCGTTTAATAAATGTAATTATGTTGAAATTTTTTGTACATACGTTGCATACTTTAAAAATTTTATTGTTAAACGCTGGCATTGGTGCTATAATCTCATTGTAAATTTGTTGCATAATACGTAATTAAGGAGTATAAAATGAGCTATACCACCGAGCGTTACGCCTTCGATAACGCAATCTTAAACGATATAACGCTTTACGGCTGCGGTATTACGGAAAATCACCCTAACCATTCAAGCGGTAGACGAATGTATCCGTTTTATTCGTTGGCATTTATTATTGAAGGCAAAGGCAGGCTTATAGTAGACGACAAGGAATTTAATCTTTCCCAAGGCGAAGGCTTTTTAATAATCCCCGGTATTGCAAACAACTATATCGGTGACAGTAAGGAACCGTGGAAATACATCTTCGTATGCTTTGCAGGCAAGGGTGCAGATAAGCTTATCAGCGATGCGGGACTTAACAAGGATAACTTCACCTTTTCATTCCCCTTTGATGCGAACACGGTAAGAGACCTGTACGCAATGCTTGCCGCTTCACGAGTGCAAGGCACCAAAGGCTACGGCACGTTAGGATATATGCTTGCCCTCGTAAGCCGTGTGGTTTCTTCAAAGAATTCGGATGCCTCTGTAACCTGGTCGCCCGTATTTTACGTTGAAAAGGCAAAACGCTTTATACAAAACAATTATATGTACGATATAACCGTAGAAAACGTTGCCGATCACGTTGGTATTGACCGCACGTATCTTTACAGGCTTTTTTTAAAGCACGCTGATATCTCGCCCTCAAAATACATATGGTCAGTACGTCTTGATGCGGCGGTAACAATGCTTAAGGAAAGCAATATTTCCGTCAACGAAACCGCGCTTTCGGCAGGCTTTAACGACGTTTCGCATTTTTACAAAGCGTTTACTGCAAAATACGGTATTTCGCCTAAAAAATTCAGAGAAAATATATGGAGTAAAAAATGAGTTGGATTCTTATGACCGTTGCAATTATCTTTGCGGCGGCAAACAGTCTTATATTAAGAAGATTCAAAAACAGAACCTTTAAAAGCGCAGGCGACGTGTTCTTTTTTAACGGTGGAGTAAGTCTTGTATGGGTAGTGATAATGTCAATATGGTCTGCCCTTTCACAGTTTACCTTTACGCCCCTTGCATTGTTATTCGGTGTAATATACGGCGTAATACTTTGCCTTTTCCTATACTTTAAAACCGAAGCGCTTGCCAATGGCCCCGTTTCGTTTACAACGCTTATTGGAAGCTGCGCCTTTATAATTGCAACAGGCTTCGGCGTGGTTTACGCATCGGAAGAGGTAAGCATCTGTCAGGGAATCGGTATGGCGCTTATTCTTATTTCGCTTATATTCTGCATCAACCCTAAAAAAAGTGAGGAAAAGCTGAGCGGAAAGTGGTTTTTCCATTGCTTTATGTTCTTTCTTGCAGGGGGACTTGTGGGAATATTCTACAAAATCTTCGGTGCTTCACCTGTAAAATCGCAGATAAACGCAATGATGTTAAGTGCTTCTGTTACCTCTGCGGTACTTTTCTTTATTACAGGCCTTCTTATAAGTGGCATAAAAAAGGATGCACGCCCTAAAATTTCAAAGGGTGCGCTTTGGTACGTGCTTTTAAGCGGCGTGGCAGGTTGCGTGTACATACGGCTTAACGTTTCACTTTCAGCAATAATTCCCTCCGCCATATTTTTCCCCGTAAGCAACGGTGCGTTAGTTATAATTTCCACGGTGGCAGGCGGAGTAGCTTTTAAAGAAAAATTCAATAAAATACAGTTGCTCGGCATTATTTTAGGTATTATTGCAATCGTTATCAACGGCTGTGGCGATGCAGTTTTAAAAACTTTGTTTCCGCTGTATTGACTTAGAAAATAAAATGAATTATAATTTTTCCAACATAAATCAAAGAAGGTATTTTCTATGATTTTTGAGCTTCCTGCCGTAGAAAAAGCACCCATTGAGCTTTTGCATTTTCCCACAAGGCATCAGGCGTTTATTTTCAGGGCCTACGAATACGTGCCTGCAAAAAAGATAGCACAAATTCTTAAGACCACCGAGGAAAACGTACACCGTGCCGCACAGGATATGGGTTTAAAATATCATATTGCCGATGAAGCGTGGCTTAAAAAGGGATATATTACCCTAATCAAGCGTATGTGGCACGTTCTGCCGTACTCACAGCTTTTTGAGCTTCTTGACGTTGACGAACCAACCCTTGCCACTATTTTAAGGGAAGAGGATTTTCTTTCAATAAAGCTTCAAAAAAAGCCGTTCATAGAGCCTGTTTATTGGCGTGAGCTTACCCCCGATGAAGAAGCACTTACAAAGCGCGTTCGTGATTCTATCAAGGATATTGATACCTTTGGTGTTAAGCCCTTTGATTTTAAATACGACGTGCCTGAAATAAAGTTTTCGGGCAGTGAAGTAATAAAGACCCGAATGATATATCTTTTCTCAGGTCTGTATCTTACCGCGTTTGACGTTGACAGCCGCATTTACTGTCCCGATGAAATTCTTGAAGCTTACCAAAAGCTTGGCATTAACGGTATCTGGACGCAGGCGGTGCTTTCACAGCTTGTTGAATTTCCCTTTGCGCCCCAAATATCAAAAGGGTATGAGCAACGCATAGAAAGAATGCGTGATTTTACGTCAAGACTTAAAAAATACGGTATTAAGCTCTTTCTTTACATAAACGAGCCCCGCAGTATGCCCAATGCTTTCTTTGAAAAATTTCCACATCTTAAAGGGCATTCAAGCTCCGACGGCAATTCGTGCCTTTGCGTTTCCGTGCCCGAGGTGCAGGAATACCTAAAAAACTCGCTTGCCTCGCTTTGCAGGCAGGTACCCGAGCTTGGCGGCTTCTTTACCATAACGCGTTCGGAAAACCTTACCAACTGTTATTCACATTCAGGAAGAAACAACGTTGAATGTAATTGCCCCCGTTGTAAAGATAAATCCGTTGCAGAAATTATAAGCACCGTTATGCGTTGCTTTGCCGAGGGTGTACATTCCGTAAACGCTGATATGAAGGTGTTTGCGTGGAGTTGGGCATGGGGCGACGATAACATCGATATTATCCGCCGTTTACCCAAAGACGTTATTCTTTTAAGCCAGAGTGAGCTTCAGGTACCATATGAAATAGGCGGTGTAAAGGGCAACGTACGTGATTATTCAATGAGCATTATCGGACCCGGTGAAAGAGCAAAAAGCGAATTTGCCGCCGCCCGTGAATGCGGAATAGAAATAGGTGCAAAGGTTCAGGTAAACACAACGTGGGAGGCTTCCACCGTGCCTGCACTGCCTGTCTTCCCTTCCATTGAGGAGCATATGCGCAAATTAAAGAGCGAAAACGTTGAACATCTGCTTTTAAGCTGGACGTTAGGCGGTTACCCAAGCCGCAACATAGCCTGTGCCGCAAAATATTTTTACGAAAAATGCACCTTTGACGCTAAAGTATCTCAAGCCGAAAAAGACTTTGCTGAGGCGTTTAAGGAATTTCCCTTTGAGCTTGCCGTACTGTACAGAGGACCGCAGAATGCAGGACCTTCAAATATGCTTTTTGTAAAGCCTACCGGCTACAACGCAACAATGACCTGCTTTGCTTATGACGACCTTCAAGCCTGGCACGGCAATTATCCTACCCCCGTATTTGAAGATCAGTTCAGAAGGCTTTGCGAAAAATGGAAAATCGGGCTTAACAAGCTGACCGATACCGCAAGCGAAACTTACGTTATGGCACAAGCCGCTTACTGCTTGTTCAAGTCTTCTCTTAATCAGATACGCTTTATTCGTGCAAGAGATGAAAAAAGGTATGCCGATGCAGTTGAAGCCGCAAGGTGCGAGCTTGAAATCACCAAAAAGATGCTTGAACTAATGAACAAAAACGCATCCATTGGCTTTGAAGCGGCAAACCACTATTATTTTTCAAAAGGTCAGCTGCTTGAAAAAATAGTCAACTGCAATTACGTTATAGACTATTTTAAAAACCAAAAATAATAAATTCAACGTTCCAAACACTAAATTAAAAGACGAATTTTTAAATTCGTCCTTTATTTTTGCGATAATCCGAATTTACGTGCGTTATATTTTACGTTATTAAAGCAATGTTCTTGTCAAACAATGTAAAAAATTGTATAATAACGTCATAAACAAAAGGAGGTATCTCTATGTATTGTTATTCATGCGGAGCGCAAATAAGTGACGAAGCACGCTTCTGTCCCAAATGCGGCAACCCCATAAAAGACGGTGCGCCAGCCGATGCAAAAACACCAAAGGACAGTGAAAATTCACATATCAAAAATGTTGTAATCAACGGCGGAATACGCCTTATTATTGCGGCACTTTACGCCGGTGTTTTTCTTCTTCTGTTTTTCGGCTTTAAGGCAGAAAAGTCCATTGTAGTTCACACGCTTTTTAACGAAAAGGTATGCGGATATATGTCCGTTCAGAATTTTTCGGATATGCTTATAAACGGCAACAAAATTTTTAACCCCACTGCCATATCCATTGCACTTGGTGCTTGCACAAGCGTTCTGATGTGGGCTGTACCCGCATTTGGCTTATTGGCTTTAGTCAGCACGTTTTTCAAAAAGCCCACCGTTAAGCCTGCAGTATGCTTTACGATAATTTCATTGCTTGCTGCTTCTGTTTTTGCACTTACCGTATTTTTAGCAGAGTTATTTGTTCCCTTTTTACCGCAGGTGCTTGCAGAAGAGTTTAATTTCATTCCCTCCGACGTAGGCGCTACAACCTATGTAAAGCCTATAATTTTTGCATCCATCGCTTTTATACTTACCGTGGCTTCACTTATAACCACGATTATCTTAAATAAAAGGAGGTCAAAATAATGAAAATCCGTTTTTCAGGCTTCAGAAAAATATGCACTATCGTTCTTGTATGTATGCTGATACTCGGCATAATTTCTACCTCATTCGGTGTTACTGTAGCCGCATTCGGCTCCAACAACACCGCACTTGCACGCCCCGAAAATACTGACGATGAGGATCTCGGCCCCGGTGTAGAGCTTAATAAGCCCTATCAGGCACCTACCGAGCAGTACACCGATATCAATAACGAGGCTAACCTTAAAAGCAACGTCAAGGTATTAACCGAACTTGATTCCTCAGCCATAAACACTGCTATTTCAACCATTGAATCAGGTACGACCTACAATAATACCGCTTATTTTGACTTAACCATTGAGGGTAATGAACATTCCACCCTTAACCACCTGCGTACAAACGATATATTCTATCTTCACGGTGATGCCACTACCCCTTTTGGTGATGACCGCATTTTTAAGGTTTCAAGTATTTCTTCTTACAGTGGCAGAACGTATCTCAGAGTAACCGAGCCCTATTTTGAAGAGGTTTTTGACAACCTTGAAATTTGTTCGTCAGATCCGTTAAATCAATCCACTTACGTTGGCGGCTCTTTTGCCGAGGGCGTTTCAGTTAAATTTAACACTCAAAATGATAACATTCTCGGGTTAGCAAATAACGGCACGTCTTCCGCGCCCGCTTCAAGTGAGATTGCGCCCCACAAGCTTGCTAATGACAACGCAAGCCAATTAGGCACAATTGAAATCACGATCGATTACAATTTTGCAAACGATGCCGAGGGTGTTGACGAAAACAACGGCGTTGAGCTTTCTTACGGAATAAAAGGTACGTTCGGTATTAGGGATCTTACATCCCACCTTGTTTGTGATATGCCCTCGCCGGCAACCTTTGAAGAGCTGTACGTAGGCTTAAGCGGCGAAACCTTTGCCCACATAGATTTATACGGCAAGCTTGAAGCCTCTTCCGAACTTGAAGGCAAAAAGAAGGATCTCTTTCTCGTAGAAATTTCAGGTCTTAATGAAAAGCGCTTCCCTATTGCAGTATTACAGTTTAAAGGCACTACCCCCGTTGCCATAACACACTCAATGTTTGAAAGCAGCCGTGAATCGCTTATCCCCTCGCTTTACGTTATTGTATATTCCAACTGGGAGGGAGAGATAAGCCTTGAATTAAACGGTGGCTTTAACTATTCAAATTCATTTAACAACGGTCTTCGCATTTTCAAAGACGGTGAGCCCTGTCTTCAGTTTGAGAATTACCCTTACCAGAAGGCTTACGATGTTGAATCGGGCGAAAATCTTTCCTGGGATATTAACCTTACCCTTGAAGCAAATATCGACGTTACCATTTTAGGCGGCTCGGTAGTTTTCTACGTTGCAGGCATAAACATCTGCGAAATATCCATTGCACGTATCGGCTTTGAAGCGCAATGCGATTTAACAGCCGAAGCCTCATCAACGGAAGGCTTTAAAATACTAAGCAGCGATGACACCAATTTTTACATACGGTGTTACCTGAAAATGTTGGAAATAAAGGTAAAGCTAAAGGCTGAAGGCAAATCCTTCCTAAAGGGGCTTTCAATAGACGTGGACTTTGAATTCGGCTTATTGGATCTTACGTTATTCTGCGAAGGTCTACGCCCCAATAAATTCAGACCCAAGGTGCCGGTTTCGTCAATGCAGGTGCCTTCGGAATTTGAATCGGTCATCTCGCTTGTGTGCGACGTTTCAGGCTCGATGGCTGACGGCACTTCCTCAGGCAAAACAAAAATGCAGATGGCAATAGATGCGGCAAAGGTTATTGTTAATTCAACAAACAACTGGGCCAACACCTATAAAAACGGAAATTACGGTATCGGCATTATTTCATTTACCCAAAGCGCACAAACTGTTGCAGTACCGCATATCGACTATAAATTCCTTAACGAATGCATCGACACATTAAATGCTTCAGGCGGAACTGCCGTCGCAACAGGTATTGAAGCCGGTGTTTTCCAGCTTGATGCAGTAAAATCCACCAACAAGGTAATGCTTCTTATGACCGACGGACAGGATTACAATGACTCAGCAACAAGAAAAGCAGCACAAGAAGCCAAGGATAAGGGAATTATCATTTATACGGTAGGCTTTGGAAATGACGTTAACGAGGATATTCTTAAAGAAGTAGCATCTATCACCGGTGGTGAATATAAGTTTGCGGACACAAGCAACCATATCGGTATTATCAAGGGCTTTATGTATGCACAGCAGTCAAGTGTTGCAGACATTGTTACCGAATTTGAAGGCGAGGTAGGCGACGGAAAAACATCCAAGGTAAGCTACTTTGAAATAGAGAACTCCGACGGTGACCTTAACGTTTCAAACGTATGGACAAGCATCGACACAAAGGTTAACGGCGGCAACATAAAGGTGGTTTCAAGCACTTATGATGCTTCTGTTAAAAAGCTTGGCACCGTATTCCTTAAGGATGCCACCACTACCGCTAAGTCAACCTTCCTTGATACCATTCTTACCGACCCCCACGGCAGAGTGGTTGACGAAAATTATCCCGGTGCGGTAATTGATAAAACTACCGTTCCCACAAGAATAACCGTATCTAATCCCATCAAAGGTAAATGGTCGGTGCGCATTAAGGGTGTTGAGGTTGCAAACGATACTGAGCCCTTCTATACCATCGTTTCATTTAAGGAGCTTGACGGAAGCGGTGATATTAACGGTAAAATGGACGGTGTCCTTGAGCCTATTGCCGCATATGCTATACCTGTGGGTATCATTCTTACGGTAACAAGCATTTTGCTTTTGATTTGTATGCCTAAGCGTTCTAAAAACGAAAACCAATAATTTTTAACGGGATCGTCTGATCCCGTTTTTTTAATTTCATTATTGCATCAGGTGCTTTACTGTGTTATAATTTCCTTAACAACGTTTATGGAAAGGAATATATCATGAATACGCTTTTTGATTCTTCCGCATTTGTTGCAAACGAAAAAAACGATCTTGTCTGTGCGCTTAAAAAGTTGGGGTATTTGCCCAAGGTATTTGATACCGTAAACGGCGCGCTTAACGAATTAAAGGATAACGGTGTTCTTTTTATTCTTGCCCAAGGATACACCGATTGCGCAAACGAGCTTTCAACCGAAACTGTGAGCGAGGTGCGCAAAAAACACGCAAAAATCTTTATCGAATATCCCGAAAGCATTCTTAATGCAAAAACGGAATCGCCAAAGGGAATAGTATACGAGCGTATGGTTATTTCT
>JAZQTV010000112.1:0-10586 GCA_045630945.1 Clostridia bacterium | reverse complement strand
CTTCTTCTGCTAATATTTTCATTTTGGTATAGTTTCTTGCCATAAAAAATTCCCCCTCTGTAGATATTCTACAACAGGGGGATTTTTATTTCAATGTCTGTTTTTCTGGATACGGTCCACCATGATTTGCAGGTTTTTTATTTATTGTTTTTTATCAGGCTTACTTATTACGTTAAGTGGAATATCGTTGCCGTTTATTATGTCTTCCTCGGTAAAGGTGCACATTATAATCTCACTTGCACCCTGTCTTTCGCGGTCGTAAACAAGATAAAATCTGCCGTCATATTCGCTTACGTCGGGATAGCTTAAGCTAAAGCGTGAATCGATAAGCTTTTTGTATTCAAACGTTTCACCGTCGTTATCCGAAAGCAAAGCCGTCATATTCGTTCTGCCCATAGGCGCTTCGTTATTAACAAGCAGAACCTTTCCCGTTGCGGTTTTTGAAACGTACAAGCGGGTGTTGGAATTAAATATTTCAGTTTCGGCACCGTCTGTCCAGGTTTCACCATCGTCATAGGAAATACTTTCGGCGGCAACACCTGTTGAGGTACGTGCAAGCATACGCACGCTTCCGTCATCACGCTGATATGCCATTGATTCATCAAAGGGAGTGGCAACCTTCTTGCCACCGTAAAGGTGACGGCAGGTTTTAAGGTTATCATCCGTAATGGAATAGCCGTAGCGGTCGTTTAACTGATCGTAATTGAACACCAGCCATCTTCCGCTTTTAAGCACTGTGGGCTTACATCTTAAAAAGCCTGTATCATAGTATTGGGGAGCAGAGAAAACCATTTCGTCTGCATCGGGATTATCACACACCATATAAAACTGTGCGTGGGTAGCATCGTTAAAAATGTAATCCTCACCAAACATTCCCTCGGTTGCGCCTTCAACCTGAGTATAATGCTTTACGTCGTTTTGTACCCAGAACACGTACAGCTTGTTATCGGGGGAAACGAATAACTGAACGTCCAATGCTTGCACAAGGCGTTCCTTTTCACTTGGGATTACGATAAAATTCTTTTTGAACGTTTTGCCTCCGTCGTCGCTGAAGCACAAGGTATTATAGTTCTCAAGGCTTGGCTCTCTTAAACCGCCTGCATACCAGCCAACGAAAATTCTGCCGTTTTTTGTAATGGCGATAGTGGGGCAACCTTGAAAAAGCTGTTTCTTTTCATCGTATTTTTCGTCACAGGGTGAAAATAACACGGGACATGATTTGAACTTTTCCATTGTAATTTCCTTTCTTATAGTCAGATACTATCAATCATATGCGCAAAACGCATAAAAGTAAGACGTGAGCGTGAGAATGCGGCATAGTAAAGAATGGTATCCTTTAAATCCTCACTTAAGCCAATTTCGGAAAGTGATGCAGGGCAGCCTACGCTTTTTAAAACCTCACGCATTTTGTTTCCGTCGGGAAGCTGTGCAATAACCTCTCTTATTTCGGGAAGTTTGCTGATTATCATATCCCTTGTAACGTTTTCAAGGGGGTTTTTTGCGTTTTCCTTAAAAATGCCGGGTGCAATATCCTTGAACATAGCGTTTATCTTGTCAACGGGAAGCTGATTATTGTCGGTAATTCTGTTTTCAAGATTATCAAGTGCCATAATCTTGTGATAAAGATTGCACACCATAACAAGACCTACGCCAACCTTTTCGCCGTGAAGCGCATCGTTCTCCTCATTGACCACGTTCATTTCAATGAAGTGTGAAACGTGATGCTCACTTCCTGATGCGGGGCGTGAATAACCAACCATTTGTATTGCCATACCCGAAAGAATAAGACCGTACATAAGGTTTTCGATTGCATTAAAATCACGGTTGTTTATACCGTCAATATTGCCCATAAGATCGTCAATAACCTGATATTCAAGGTCAATAACTTTGTCACAGATGTATTCGCCTGTGATAAGGGTGGTTATTTTCCAGTCTGCAAGGGCGGTGTATTTGCCTAAAAGGTCTGCAAAGCCTGCGGCAATAAGCCTGCGCGGCGCGGCGGCAAGAATATCCGTGTCTGCGCAAACTGCAATGGGGCAGGTTGCGGGGGTGGTAACTTTAACGCCGTCAAGCGTCATAGCGGCAACGTTTGAAACAAAGCCGTCAACACTTGGCGCGGTGGGCACTGAAATAAACGGAATACCCATATCGTGTGCAATGTATCTTGTAATATCATGTATGGTGCCCGAGCCTACCGCAAGGAGAATATCACAATCCTTAATGCCTGCGTACGCAGTATCTACCGCTTTTTCGTTTGCGTGAAGGTGGGCGGGGTTAAGGCAAACGGAATGCTTTACGGGGCAAAGCTTTTCTACCTGTTTACCAAGCACCGCATAGGTGTTTTCGTCCGAAATCATTCCCACGCAAGAGAAATCACCGATAAATTTTATGAGCTCGTCAAGCTTGTTTACGGCACCGCGCTCAAGAATGATTTTCTTAAGCGGTACAAGGTGGTCCTTTCCGCAAGGACAACCAATAATGCCCTTCAATATTTCTTTAAATCTGTCGTTGCTCATAATGACTCCTTATTGACATAAAATTGATATACATATATAATACAATAGAACTGTTATTTTTGCAAGTGCTACTAACTTTAAGGTGGTAATTTAATGAAGTACGTGTACGTAGTATTTTCTTCAACGCCCGGCAAGATGGGCAGGCTTATAAGAATGCTTACCCCCGGTGCGTTTAATCACGTTTCCATAATGTTTGATGAAAATATGGAGGATGCGTACACCTTTGCAAGAATGTATATCGATACACCCTTCTGGGGCGGAATAGTAAAGGATTCGGTAAGCCGCTATAAGAAGGATGCGCGCAGGGCGTACATAAACGTGTGCAGGGTTGCGGTAACAAAAGAAAGCTATCTTAAAGCACTTACGCTTGTTGAGGATATGTATAAAAATAAGGAAAAATACCGCTATAATTTCTTTTCGGCAATAACGTCATTAATAAAAAAGCGCACGTTTGTTGAAAACGCATACACCTGTGTGGAATTTTGCACCTACGTTTTAAGTACTGTTATGCCCGAGGTTAAATGCGAAAGCTTTTATACCGTAGCCGACCTTTATGAAATATTTAAAGGAAGCTCCATATACGAGGGCGAATTTAATATTGAAGGCGAAGAGGATGAGATATTTAAGCTTAAAAAGGGCAGGCGCGTTGCGTGGCGCAAGGGCTTCCTTTCGTTTTACGAGCTTTTTAAACGGGTAAGAAAAGGATAAAAACAAAACGGCTTTTTTATAAAGCCGTTTTTTGTTACATAAAAATTATTTGACCCAGCCTTCGTAAAAACGTGGTCTTCCAAAATCCGTATTTAAAGGAAACGCTGATACGCTTAAATTTATTTCTGTTAAGGTTTTGTGCGTATTCGTTTATGATTTTAAATTGGGGCGTGATTTCACCAAATGCCTGATAAATAGCCTGTGCCTGTAAATAAGTATCACGCAGGCTTTTTTTGTTTTCCTTAAAGGCGGTTGCCCTCTTTAAAATATAGCCTATACCCGAAACGTCCTTTGCGCCAACCTCGTTATTGGCGTGCTGACGGTAATATATAAGCGGCTCATCCACAAAGCCTACGCTTCCTGTTGCAAGGCAAAGAATGGATAAAAACCAATCGTGCATAATAATACCGCTTACATCCTCTTTTTGTAAGGCAAGCTTGCGAAGCTCATTATTTATCATAACGGTACAGCCTGTTACGTTGTTCTGAACAAGTGCCTGCTCAAGCGAACAGCTTTTCAAAAGCTTCTGCAATTCAAACATTGAATTGGAAGTGATGTTAAGCGCACTGTCGGTAACGAAAAGATCGGTATGCACAAGCGCAGGCTTGCCGTTGTCCGTTTCAAGCATCTTGTTAAGCGTTGTTTCCACCTTGTTGTTAAGCCATACGTCGTCGTGATCGCAAAACATATAGTAATCCGCCTCGGGCGCGTTCTTTAAGAGAAACCAGAAGTTCGCCTGTGCGCTTTTAAGTGGAACGGGACTTTCAATCAAGGAAATATTTTTGTATTTTTCGGCATAATCATTAAGTATTGCTTTTGTGCCGTCCTTTGATGCATCATCTGAAACCGTTATGGAAATACTATTGTAGGTCTGGGATAAAATGCTATTAAGTTGTTCCTTTAAAAATCCTTCGCTGTTGTGGGTGGCAAGAAGGATAGCTACCTTTTTGTTCATAAAACACCTCTTGGTTATGATATTAGCACAAACGGGCGATATAGTCAATAAGTAAAAATAATGTGAAAAGTAATACTTTTTTAACAAAAGAAGTGTACAGATAGAAAAAAATGGTGTATAATGTAACCGTATTTAAGTTGAAAGGGAAGAAAAGGCTTATGATTTTTGATACTGATGATAATGTAAGCTTGTGGCTGAGAATAATTGCAGTCGCACTTTCTGTTGCTATAATTGTAACCGGTGGCCTTGTTATCTGGTGGGATCTGTACTTTGGCAGAATGACCGACGGCGCAGGATATCAGGGTTCACAGGGTGTGGATATTGACAATACTACAATTGTAGAGCCCTCGTTAGATTTTGAGGAAGATGAGGATGAACTGGTTACACAAAAACCCGATGGCAGTAATCAAGGTGGCACCGCAACTCCCGAGCCTACAATTAAGCCTTCCGCACTTACAAATCTTAAGGCTAACATAAAGAACTGGATGAATAACGGTACTGCAGTGCGTGACGACGGCGTTATAAACATACTGTTCATCGGTATGGAGAATAACGATTCAAAGGGTAATCCTCAACCGCTTTCGGTAAACGGCCGTGCAGATGCTATGTGTATTATTTCCGTAAACAAGAACACGAAAACAATTACGCTTGCATCCATACTTCGCGATCAGTACAGTTACATCGTTGTAAACGGTAACGGAAGATTTAATAAATTCCATCACGCGTTAAGCTATGCAGGTCCCGAAAAGCAGATAGAAATGATTGAACGCTATTATAAGGTAGTGATCGATAACTACGTAATAGTAAACTTTGAATCATTGCCCAAGGTAATTAACGCGCTTGGCGGTGTTGAAATTACCGTTACCAAGAACGAAGCCTCATACCTGCGCGGCATTGGCTGGCAGATACCCAATGAGGAAAGCACCTTTATGGTTGATGGCTATCACGCGCTTACTTATATGCGTATAAGAAAGGGTGCAACAGGCGGCGATACCGCCCGTGTAGGCAGGCAGCAAAAGGTTATCAAGTATCTTATGAATCAGCTCAGGGATTCAAACGTTTCGCAGATAATGGCGGCGGCAAATGCGGTAATTCCATACGTGCGTACAGGTCTTACCTCCGAGAATATACTTGCCTATGCGGTAACTGCGGTAACGGAAGGCTGGCTTAAGTACGATATTAAGCAGGTAACCCTTCCCGATTCTGAGTGCTCGGTAAGCTTTACTAACCCCGAGGATGGCGGCTCGTACTGGAAAACGGATTTCCCCGTTGCCGCACAAAAATTGCAGATGGCGCTTTACGGAAGAAGCAATATTGTGCTCGATCCCAACAGAAAAAAGTGGTTCTAATAACGTTATTTTCCCTTCGGAGAAGTTTTCCGAAGGGATTTTTTTATGCTCTTGTGTGTTATGGCACGCTTAAGCATACCATATATGGCACAGATAAAAATATTACAGCTTTCGATAAAATTTTTTTGCGAAAACAGTTGACAAGTATTGACTTTTCTGCTACACTTGACAATTGTATAAAACTGTATTATGGGGTAAATTGCGCACATTTTATGTGGGTAAGGGTATTCTATCCCCAAATTGCCCGAAAATAAGGGGTTTTCGGGTGATTTGAAGTTTATCTCATTACTATCAAGATTAGGAGAGTGAAAGTATGCTTCATAAGGTATTGAACGCAGCAGAAACCGCAAAGGAAGACAGATTATCCTTTGCTGAAATCGACGCGGCTTTGGAAATGCCTGACCTGATCGAGATCCAAAAAAATTCCTACAATAAATTCGTTAAGGAAGATCTCGGTCCTATCGTAAGGGATTTCTCGCCCATTGATGATTTTTCAGGCGCTATGAGTCTGGAGTTTCTTGACTGCTACATAGAGAATGCACCCAAGTATTCCATTGAGGAGTGCAAGGATAGGGACGTTACCTACGCTGCACCTATGCGCGTTAAGGTTCGCCTTACGCTTAAAAATGATGACGGAACTGTTCGCGAAATACTTGAACAGGATGTTTTTATGGGTGAATTCCCGCTTATGACGCCTACCGGTACATTTATCATAAACGGTGCTGAGCGTGTAGTTGCTTCACAGCTTGTACGTTCGCCCGGATGCTATTTCGGTGATGATAAGCAGGCAGGCAAATTCCAGTTTTCAGCAACACTTATTCCCAACCGCGGTGCGTGGATGGAATATGAAATTGATAACTCAAACGTATTCTCGGTTAAGGTTGACAGAAGCCGTAAGGTAAGTATTACTGCGCTTCTTCGTGGCCTTGGCTTTGGTTCGGACGAGCAGCTTATTGAGCTTCTTGGCGAAAGCGAAGTGCTTAAGGCTACTATCGAGCACGACCATCAGAGCGATATTTTTAACGAGCTTGACGGTCTTACCGAAATGTACAAGCGTATCCGTCCCGGTGAGAACGCTGAAGAAAAGATTATGCGTGACAGACTTACCTCAAGCTTCTTTGAGAGCCGTCATTACGATCTTGCACGCGTAGGTAGATATAAGTTCAACAAAAAGCTTGCACTTGCTTCAAGAATTGAAAATAAGATTGCTGCTGAAGATATCATTTCGCCTGACGGAGAAGTGCTTATCGAAAAGGGTCAACTTATTTCGCCTGAAAAGGCTTATGAAATTCAGAACGCAGGCGTTATGCTTGTAAATCTTAACATCACGCTTAAGAATGACGCGGGTGAGGAAACAGTTAAGACCGTTCGCGTTATGTCAAACGGCTTTATCGATCCCAAACCCTATCTTAACTTTGATCCTAAGGAAATCGGCATCAAGGAATACGTTCACTACGATTCCTTAATGAAGGTTCTTTCCGAGTGCTCAACTGACGAGCAGATCAAGGCAGGTTTGGTTGCACATATGGAAGAGCTTTCCCCGGAGCATCTTTATATGTCTGATATCGTTGCCGCTATCAACTATATTATTACTCTTTGCGAGGGTCACGGTGAGCTTGATGATATCGACCACCTTGGCAACCGTCGTGTTCGTTGCGTAGGCGAATTATTGCAGAATCAGCTTCGTGTAGGCCTTTCAAGAATGGAACGTGTTATCCGTGAAAGAATGACCAGCCAGAGCCTTGATAGCGTTTCGCCTGCATCACTTATAAATATCCGTCCCGTAAGTGCGGTAATCAGGGAATTCTTCGGTTCATCACAGCTTTCACAGTTTATGGACCAGAACAACCCCTTGGCAGAGCTTACACATAAGCGCCGTCTTTCTGCATTGGGTCCCGGCGGTCTTAATCGTGACCGTCCTTCGTTTGAGGTTCGTGACGTTCACCATTCACATTACGGACGTATGTGCCCCATCGAAACACCCGAAGGTAAGAACATCGGTCTTATTGGTTCACTTGCTACCTATGCGCGCATAAACGAGTACGGCTTTATGGAATCACCTTACCGTAAGGTTGACAAGGAAAAGGGCATCGTTACAAACGAGGTTGTTTATCTTGCCGCTGACGATGAGGACCGCTATATCATTGCACAGGCTAACGAGCCTATCGATGAGAACGGACATTTTGTAAACGACGTTGTTTCTGCACGTAACAGAGACGATTTCCTTCGTGTTTCAATTTCTGAAGTTGATTATATCGACGTTTCGCCTAAGCAGGTTGTATCTGTTGCTACCGCAATGATACCCTTCCTTGAAAACGACGACGCATCCCGTGCCCTGATGGGTGCTAACATGCAGCGTCAGGCAGTTCCGCTTTTACGTACCGAGGCACCTATCGTTGGTACAGGTATCGAATATAAGGCTGCTCGCGACAGCGGTGTTTCCGT
The DNA here is from genome assembly GCA_045630945.1 of Clostridia bacterium. Lineage (GTDB taxonomy): Bacteria > Bacillota > Clostridia > Christensenellales > QALW01 > UMGS1322. Next base: position 2,613 of record JAZQTV010000112.1, on the reverse strand, counting down.
GCTTTCACAGGGCCCCGGTGTTGTTGAATACGTTGACGCAGATAAGATCATCGTTAAGCATGACAACGGTGAAACAATCACTTACGAATTACTTAAATACCGCCGTTCCAACCAGGGAACCTGCATCAATCAGGTACCCATCGTTAATAAGGGCGACCGTGTTGAATATAAGACAACTCTTGCTGACGGTCCTTCAACCTCACAGGGTGAGCTTTCTCTTGGTAGAAACATCGTAATCGCATTTATGCCCTGGAACGGTTATAACTACGAAGACGCTATGCTTATTTCCGAGCGTCTTGCACGTGACGATATCTTTACCACCATTCATATTGAGGAATATGAGTGTGAAGCCCGTGATACCAAACTTGGTCCGGAAGAAATCACACCCGATATCCCCAACGTTGGTGAGGATATGCGCCGCAACCTTGATGAAGAAGGTATTATCCGCATCGGTGCGGAGGTTCATTCAGGTGATATCCTTGTTGGTAAGGTTACACCTAAGGGTGAAACCGACGTTACCGCTGAAGAAAGACTTCTTCACGCAATCTTCTCAAATAACGCAAAGGAAGTTCGTGATACTTCGCTTCGCGCACCTCACGGTGAGGGTGGTGTAGTTGTTGATATCAAGATCTTCACTCGCGAAAATAAGGATGAGCTTTCACCTGGTGTAAACAAGATGGTACGTGTATACCTTGCGCAGAAGCGTAAGATTCACGCAGGTGATAAGATGGCAGGCCGCCACGGAAACAAGGGTGTTATTTCCCGTGTTCTTCCCGAAGAGGATATGCCCTTTATGCCCGACGGTACACCCGTACAGATCTGCCTTAACCCCCTGGGCGTTCCTTCACGTATGAACGTTGGTCAGGTTCTTGAGGTGCACCTTGGTATTGCAGCTAAAAAGCTTGGCATCAAGATTGCTACCCCCGTTTTCGACGGTGCACACGAAGCAGATATCGAAAAGCTTTCACTTGCTTCAAAGCTTCTTGAAAAGATAGATACCTTGCTTACCTTTGCGGTACGCTTGCGTTCAACCGAAGAAACACCTGTTGTTGACGGTGCACTCGGTCATACTGCAGGTCAGTTGCTTGAAATGGGCAAAAAGCTTCGCGGCAAGGATCAGCCTGATTACGACGGCGGCAAGATAGATGTTGACGCCTATGACAAGGAATTCCTTGAGGTTAAAGATCTTGCTTACGATAACGAGGTTGAAGATAAGCTTCAGCTTGCAGACCGCGTTATTCAGCTTGCAGACAAATACTTTGTTGCTACGGCAAAAATTCTTGGTAAAATGGCACCCCTGTTCGGTCTTGAGGTTATTGAGAACAAGAACGAAAAGGAAGAGGCTGCACAGAAAGAACTTGCCGAGTACGCAGAAAATATATTCACAGGTAAGACTATCCTTTACGATGGCCGTACAGGTGAACCCTTCGATAACCCCGTTACCGTTGGCTGTATGTATATGATTAAGCTTATTCACATGGTTGACGATAAGATTCACGCACGTTCAACAGGTCCCTACTCACTTGTTACGCAGCAGCCCTTGGGCGGTAAAGCTCAGTTCGGTGGTCAGCGTTTTGGTGAAATGGAAGTTTGGGCACTTGAAGCTTACGGTGCAGCGCACACACTTCAGGAAATCCTTACTATCAAGTCCGATGACGTTGTTGGCAGGGTAAAGGCTTATGAAGCTATCGTTAAGGGACAGAACGTTCCTGAACCCGGTATTCCCGAATCCTTCAAGGTTCTTCTTGAAGAGCTTCGTTCACTTGCGCTTGACGTTAAGATCTTAACTGAAGAGCATAAGGAAGTTGAGATGCGTGAGCTTCTTGACGACGACAGAGACATCGTTGAATACGTTGAAGAAAAAGAGAAAAATGCTCCCGTTGGCGACCTTCTTTCCATGCTCGGCTATGATGATGACGAGGATGATGACGAGTTCGATGAGGACGAGATGGAGCTTGGCGATCTTTCTGAAGAGGAAGAAAGCGTAGACCTTCTTGACGGTGTTGAGATGGATGAAGAGGATATGTTCGCTGATGATGAGCTTGACCTTGAAGAAGAATTCGACGATCTTGAAGATGAAGACGACGAGTTTGACGATGAGGACGACGAAGAATAATCAGCACACACGGCTTAATGCAAGCTGACAAATTATGAGAGGAAGATGAAGCCTTGTTTGAACTTAATAACTTTGATTCAATACAAATAGGTCTTGCACCGGCAGAGAAAATTCTTGAATGGTCTTACGGTGAAGTTACCAAGCCCGAAACAATAAATTACCGTACTCTTAAGCCTGAACGCGAAGGTCTTTTCTGCGAAAAGATCTTCGGTCCCACAAAGGACTGGGAGTGTTCCTGCGGTAAGTACAAAAAGGGTGCAAGATATAAAGGTCTTGTGTGCGACCGTTGCGGCGTTGAAGTTACACGCGCAAAGGTTCGTCGTGAGCGTATGGGCCATATCAGCCTTGCGGCTCCCGTTTCACACATCTGGTACTTTAAGGGTATCCCCAGCAGAATGAGCCTTTTGCTTAACGTATCCCCCAAGGATCTTGAAAAGGTACTGTATTTTGCTAAATTTATCGTACTTGATGCCGGTGCAACCGAGTATCAGGTAAAG
>JAZQTV010000111.1:0-1859 GCA_045630945.1 Clostridia bacterium | reverse complement strand
ATCCGACTTGTTGTTGTAAACCCAGAAACCGTTTCAAAAAAAGCGTTTACATAATTTGGAATGGTCGAACTTATAACAAAAGGCACCGCACCTGCAAGCGAAAAAATTATCCAAACGAGTGCGACCGTTACAAATCCTTCTCTCGCATATATGGATTTATCTTTTACCTTAATTAACGCCAAAGGCAATCCCAAAACTAATAATCCTGCAATGGGAATTAAAAAACTCAGATATGAATTTTCTTGAGCAATAAAGCCCACACACATAGGAAAGAGCATTAAAAATGCCTCAATAAGCATCGTCCTTCCCAATATGTTTATTATCATTTTGTAGTTCATAGCTTATCGTAAAATCTGCGCAAGCTTGGTTATGTGTTTAACCGCAGTTGCCACAAGTACTCTGTCCCCCGAATTAAAACTGCTTTCACCTGTAGGAAGAATAAACTCTCCATCACGAACAATTCCGCAGATAAGTATGTTTTGTTTAATCTTTAAGTCCTTAAGACAAACGTTATTCCCCGCAAAATTCTCGTCTACGGTAAACTCTAAAGTTTCCACCTTGTCGTTAAGTTTATAAAGCGTCTTAATACCCGTTTCAGAATCAGGCTGATGCGCACGAACAAATCTTAAAAGGTGATTTGCAATTATGTTCCTCGGTGACACAACGGTGTCTAAACCGAATTTTTTAACCATCTCTTTTACAGAGGGACGGTCAATCTTAGTTATAACTTTTTCCACGCCCTGTTGTTTAGCGTAAAGGGAAATTATAACGTTTTCTTCGTCCATGCCTGTAAGAGTAACGCATGCGTTGCTATTTTCAAGCTTTTCTTCACTTAGCATCTCTTGATCGGTTCCATCTGCAAGAAGCACGTTTGCCGAACGCAAGCCTTCACTAAGTTCCACGCAACGTTTTTCATCTTGCTCTACAATCTTGACGCTGACGTTAGAAGATAAAAGTTTTTGCGCAAGATAATAGCATATCTTTCCGCCACCGATTATGAATACTGATTTTGCAGACGGCTTAAAAATGTGAAGCTTCTTACAGAAATTAGCTATCTCCGATTCAACGCCCATAACGTGTATATGGTCGTCCTTTTTGATGACAAAATCACCGTGAGGTATAAAGACTTCCTCCCCACGAGAAACCATTGCGAAAAGCACCTTAAAACGGTATTCTTTTCTTATGTCCATAACCGTTTTACCGACAATGGGATTGTCCTTTTCAACGTGGAATTCTAACAAATTGACCATGCCGTTAGCAAAACTTTCAAAGCTTAAAGCCGATGGGAATTTCAAAATCTGCGCTATTTCCACAGCAGTGCGATATTCAGGATTAAACGCCAAGTCCAAGGAAAGCGTTTCACGCATATTTTCCACTTCTTTAAAATACTCTGGGTCACGAACTCTGGCAATAGTGTATCTTGCACCAAGCTTTTTTGCAAGCACGCAACACAAAATATTCATTTCATCACGTGAAGTTGTTGCAATAAAAAAATCTGCCTTACCAACGCCTGCATCCTGAAGTATGCTTCTTTCACACCCACCGCCAACGATACCTTTAACGTCGTATTTATTGACGATATTTTCAACAGTTTTAACGTCAGTATCCACAATTACAACGTCATGATTTTCTATTATGAAATTTTCAACAAGTGTTCCACCGACTTTGCCGGCACCTACAATAATAATATTCATATACAATATATAATAGCAAATTTTTAAAAAAAGTCAACCTTTTATATATTATGTCCCAGTTTATAATTATTAAGTATTTTCGCTTAAAACCTTTCCTTTATGCGTATAATATTTTTACAATATGTTATTATTTGAACTGAGCAACAGAAAAACAAAGCTTATTTA
>JAZQTV010000110.1:0-13134 GCA_045630945.1 Clostridia bacterium | reverse complement strand
GTGTGCTTGCAGGCTATCCTGTAACAGGAATATCTTGCACCCTTTATGATGGCTCGTATCATGACGTTGACTCCTCTGAAATGGCGTTTAAAATGGCGGCATCCATTGCGTATAAAACAGGCTGCGCAAATGCTAACCCCGTGCTTCTTGAGCCTGTGTATTCGGTTGAAATCATTGTTCCCGATGACTATATGGGCGACGTGATCGGTGATATCAATAAGCGTCGCGGAAGAGTTTTAGGTATGACACCAGAAGCTTCAGGTCAGCGTATTGACGGCGAAATACCGCTTGCGGAAATGTTCAGCTATGCAAAGGATCTTCGTGCAATGACGCAGGGCAGGGGCGTTTACAAAATGGAGTTTGCCCGTTATGAAGAAGTTCCGCAAATGCTTGCACAAAAAATAGCTGCGGCGGCACAGAAAGATAATGAAGAATAGTGTTGCCAAAAACTTAGAAATCATATATAATAAGTAAAAATAATAGTTAAACAAGGCTGAAATGGGCTTTCAAAGAAATTGAAAGCCCATATTCTTGCGTTGAAAGGAGATTGTTATGTATAAAACTTCTTTAATACTTGCCGCAGGTGATGGCAAGCGTATGAAATCTGATGTTCCTAAGGTAATGCATAAGGTGTGCGGATATCCTCTTGTAAAGCACGTTTATAATGCGGTAAAAACAGTTTCTGATGATGAACCTATTGTTATAACAGGCAGATGCGGTGAATTGCTTCATAACCTGTTTGGCGATACTGCGCGTTATGCAGAGCAGACCGAACGTCGCGGTACAGCACACGCAGTAATGTGCGGTCAGCATTATCTTGAGGGTAAGGAAGGCTACGTTATTGTTACTGCAGGTGATATGCCTATGATAACTGCAGAAACCTTTAAAAAGCTTGTTGATACTGCAATTGAAAACGATATGTCAGCTTGCGTTCTTACTGCAATTGTTGATGATGCGTTCGGTTACGGCAGAATTATAAGGGATGAAAGCGGATACGTTTTAGGTATTGTTGAGCATAGAGATGCAACCGAAGAACAGAAAAAGATAAACGAGATAAATACGTCTATATATTGTTTTAATATTTCAGACCTTCTTGATTCACTTAAAAAGGTTGATTCAAACAATGCGCAAGGTGAGCTTTATCTTACCGATACGTTAAGTATTCTTCGTAATGCAGGCAAAAAGGTTGGCGCATGTGTTGCTGAAGATGCAACCGAAGCAATGGGAATAAACGACCGTGTTCAGCTTGCAGCGGCTGAAAAGATGATGCGCAAGCGTATAAATGAAAAAATTATGCGTGACGGCGTAACGCTTATTGATCCCGAATGCACCTACATAGAGGCGGGCGTAGTTATTGGAAGTGACACTACCGTTTATGCAGGTAACGTTATTTCGGGCGATACTGTAATCGGAAGAAACTGTATAATTTATCCTAATAACAGAATTGATAATGCAAAGATTTCGGATGGGGCAGAAATACAGTCATCAGTAATTCTTTCGTCAAAGATAGGCGAAAACACCAAGGTTGGACCTAATGCATACGTTCGTCCCGATTCCGTAATAGGCAATAATGTAAGAATCGGTGATTTTGTTGAAATAAAGAAATCTGTTATAGGTAACGGTACAAAAGTAAGCCATCTTACTTACGTAGGCGATGCTGAAGTAGGTGAGGATTGCAATATGGGCTGTGGAACTGTGTTCGTTAATTATGACGGTAAGGAAAAGCATAAGGCAGTTGTGGGCAACCATGTATTTATTGGTTGTAATGCAAACCTTATTGCTCCCGTAAAGATTGGTGATAATGCGTTTATTGCGGCAGGAAGCACAGTTACTGAAGATGTTGAAGAAAACGATCTTTGTATAGCGCGTTCAAGACAAACAAATAAGAAAGGCTGGGTGCTTAATTATAAAAATTGGAAACGATGACATAATAGTAATTGCGGGACTGGGTAATCCGGGTTCGCAATATGCTTTAACAAGGCACAACGTCGGCTTTATGGCTATTGATGCTTTAACAAGTGAATTAAAGGCTTCAATGCCAAAGGAAAAGTTCGACGGCTTGATTTTTTCGGTTAACGTTGATTATAAAAAGGTGTTTCTTGTAAAGCCGCAAACGTTTATGAACGATAGCGGAAAATGTCTTATGCAGATAATGCAGTTTTATAAGCTTAAACCTGAAAATTTCATAGTTATTTATGATGATATTGACTTACCCGAGGGGAAGGTGCGCATTCGTGCAAAGGGCGGTCCGGGTACGCATAACGGTATGCGTTCAATAGTTCCGCACTTGGGCGAAGGCTTTGCACGTATCCGCGTAGGCATCGGTCAACCGCAGAACAAAGAGATGGATCTTATAGATCACGTTCTTGGTAAATTTTCAAAAGACTCACAAAAGATAATGGAAGAAGCTATCACACGCGCCGCCAAAGCAGCTTTAGAAGCAGTTAAAAACGGTGTAGAGGCTTCAATGCAAAAATATAATTAAGTGGGGTAAATAATGTTAAGACTGTTTAGGAGTGCACTTGAAAAAAGTGCGGATTTCCTCAGGCTTGAAAAAAATGTCCGGGAGGGGGTAACACCCATCTCGGTTTTTGGCGTTTCGGATGGTCAAAAAAATCATATCGTAAGCGCATTAAGCGATGGAAGACCGTTTATATACGTAACACAGGGACTTTTAAGTGCAGAGAACGCAAAAAAAGATTATGAATTTTATACCGGAAAAAAAGCAGTAATTTTTCCGGGAAATCAGTATATTGTCGGCGCACAGTATCAAAGTGCGGATATTCAAAAACGCAGAATAGAAGCTCTTGATCAATGTTTGCAAGGGGCGCAGGCGGTAATTGTTCCGTTTGAAGCAATAATGTTTAATATTATGCCCCCCGACGCATTAAAGGCGCTTAAGATAACGCTTAAAACAGGCGAAAGCTATGATATTGAACAGCTTCGTAAAAGGCTTGTTTTATGCGGATATAAAAACGTTTCGCAGATAGACGGACCGGGTGAATTTTTTATTCACGGCGGCATTGTTGATATCTATCCTATGGGAAGCGAATATTCAGTGCGTATTGATTTTTTTGATATTGAAATTGAAAGCATTCGTACGGTTGAGCCTGTTTCACAGCGTTCAATAGAAAAAATAAATCAAATTGAAATCCTTCCTATAAGCGAATGCTGTGCAGTGGATGAAGCAATTGAAAATGGTGCAAAGCTTCTTGCTGATGAGGTAGTAAGGTTTAATCGCACCTCAAAAAGCAAGGAAGCGGTAAACAATGCAACTGATACGTTTATTCCTATGGCAGAAAGGCTTAAAAGCGGCATATATCCCCAAAATTCCGAACAGCTTATGCCGTATATTTATCCCGAATATACTTCTATTCTTGACTATCTTCCCCCAAACGTGCTCGTTGTGTTTGATGAAATAAAGATTCTTAACGAGCGCAGTAATACCTTGGAAGAGGAATACTTAAAGAACATATCCGATCTTATGGCTGAAGGTAAAGCATTATTAAGGCATCAGAATTCTTTTACGGGTTTCAAACGCTTTTTTACCGAAGCACTCAAAAGGCAGGTTGTGTGTACCCAGACTATATCGGGAAATCTGCCTGACGTTGATGCGCAGGCGGTGTTCAGGTTCAACGGCCGTGCTATGCAGTCTTTTCACGGTAAGCCTGAATTCCTTATACAAGAGGTGAAGCTCTATCAGAATGCAGGCTATACAACCGTGCTTTGCGCAGGTACGCAGGCAAGAATGGATAGGCTTGAAAAAGAATTTTCCGAAGCAGGAATAGGCGTATGTCCGTTAAAACGGCTTAACGTTGAATCCGAAAAGGGACAGATTGCCGTTGTTACGGGAAGTGTAAAAAAGGGATTCGAGTATCCTGAATTAAAAATCGCGATTATCGGTGAAAATGATATATTTACTTCCGTAAAGCAGAATAAAAAGCCTGTAAAATCTACGGGTAAAAATACAATAGATGCGTTTGTTGAATTAAAAATAGGCGATGCGGTAGTTCACGAAAACAATGGTATAGCAATTTATCAAGGTATTGTTAAAATCGAAACAGACGGTGTAAAGCGTGATTATCTTTTCCTTAAGTACAGGGATGAGGATAAGCTATACGTTCCCGTTGAGCAAATGAACAGGGTGCAAAAATATATAGCACCCGATGATGCAAAGCCAAAGTTAAGTAAGCTTGGTTCACAGGAATGGAATAAAACAAAAGCACGTGTGCGTAAGTCCATTGAGGATATGACTGATAAATTACTTCAGCTTTACCGCACACGCGAAAATACAAAAGGAATAGTTTTTGAACCCGACACACCGTGGCAGCGTGATTTTGAAGAGGATTTCCAATACGAAGAAACACCCGATCAGCTTCGGTGTATTGCTGAAATAAAGGCGGATATGGAGTCTGACAAGGTAATGGACAGACTTCTTTGTGGTGACGTTGGCTACGGAAAAACCGAGGTTGCTATTCGTGCGGTGTTTAAGGCAGTTATGTCGGGTAAGCAGGCGGCAATACTTGCGCCCACTACTATACTGGCGCATCAACACTATAATACGTTGCTTACGCGCCTAGTAAATTTCCGTGCGGTACGCGTTGAATGCTTAAGCCGATTTAAGACGGCAAAGGAACAGAAAAAAATACTGGAAGACCTTAAAGAAGGCAAGGTTGATATAATTGTAGGTACCCATAAAATATTGGGTAAGGACGTGCAGTTTAAAAATCTGGGCTTGTTGGTTATCGATGAAGAACAACGCTTCGGTGTCGGACACAAGGAAAAGATTAAAGAATTAAAAAGCAATATTGACGTGCTTACTCTTTCGGCAACACCTATTCCAAGAACGCTCAATATGGCACTTTCGGGAATAAGGGATATGAGCTTATTGGAAACACCGCCTCTTGAACGTTTTCCCGTTCAGACGTACGTACTTGAATATTCCGATGCGGTGGTAAGGGATGCTATTATTCGTGAGCTTCAGCGCGGTGGACAGGTATACTATCTGTTTAACCGAGTTGACGGAATTGAAGCCTTTAAGGACCGGTTACAAGCACTTGTTCCCGATGCACGAATCGTTATAGGTCACGGACAGATGGAAGAAAAGCATCTTGAAAAGGTTATAATGGATTTCTATTCAGGAGAATATGACGTGCTGCTGTGTACCACTATTATTGAAAACGGCATTGACGTTCCCGGTGCGAATACCATTATCGTGCAGGATGCCCAGCGCTTTGGGCTTGCTCAGCTTTATCAGCTTCGCGGAAGAGTAGGCAGATCAAACCGTATGGCATATGCGTACTTTACCGTACCGCCGATGCGTGCAATAGGTGAGGATGCAGTAAAGCGACTTAATGCAATCGAAGAATTCACGCAAATGGGCTCTGGCTTTAAGATAGCTATGCGTGACCTTGAAATCCGCGGTGCAGGCAATCTACTTGGCGGAGAACAGCACGGTCATATGTCGCGAATCGGTTACGACCTTTACTGTAAGTTTATCAAGGAAACGGTTGATGAAAGCCTTGGCAAGAAGACTGAAGAAGCTGTTAAAGCAACGGTTGAAATGAAAATCGATGCTTATATCAGTGATGAATATATTCCCAATGAAGCAGTTAAATTTGCAACGTACAGAAGAATATCCGATATAACCGATAAGGAAGGTATGCTTGATATGCGTGATGAGCTGAACGACCGTTTTGGCAAATTACCTCAAAGCGTTGAAAATCTTCTTGATATTGCATATATACGAAACGTTGCAGGTGCAGTTGGCATAAGCGTAGTGCGTGAGGAATCGGGTAATACGGTGCTTATATTTCCAAATCCCGATATTCAGGTGGTTACTATGGCAACGGGGGTATTTAAAGATAAATGCTTTATAACCGCGGGGCGTGCCTTTGCTGTAATACTTAAAACGGTGGGTATGGATAGCCGTTCAAGACTTATACTTTTAAAGGATTTCGTTGAGGAATGCGAAAGTATAAATAATGAAAAAATGATGAAATAATAAAAAACCGCTTGATAATAAACGGTATTTAATATATAATATACGCGATTGTAAATTGGAGGTTTATTGCTTATGAAAAAAATTCTTGCATTGATTCTTGCGGTAGTACTTATGCTTGGTATGGTTGGTACTTTTGTAGGATGCAGTCTTGTTGAAGATGATGATAATAACGTTGTAATCGCAACCGTTAACGGTGTTCCGATTCTTAAAAGTGAATTTAATAAGATTTGTAATGAGTTCTATTATATGTATGCACAATACTACGGTGAAGAAACTGCTTTACAGTACGTTCAACAGTATTCATCACAGTTTATTGATGAGCTCGTTCTGCAGGAGCTTTTAAAGCAAAGGGCTGAGGCGGAAGGCTTCCTTAACTATACTGATGAGGATAGAGCAGAAGCACAGAAAACATTCGATGAGGACAGGGAAGCTTATATTGAAGAGTTTATTGCAAACGTTAAGCCTGTATTTGAAGGACAGACAATTACTGGCAAAAACGAAGGCGAAACCGATGAAGCATATTTCAGACGTGTTGCTGCACAGAAGTATGCGCAGGAACTTGCAGATCAGGGTACTTCAGAGGCACAGATTATTGAGGAAACACTTCTTAATAACGCGTTGACAAAGTATCAGGAGCATATGCTTAAGGATGTTGTTGTAGTTGACGGCACCGTTCAGGAAAAATATACATCACTTTATAACGAACAGCTTCAGGAGCTTAATACTGATGCTAAATACGTTACCGCAAAGAATGGACAGACTGTTACACTTTCGACAGGCTCACAGACAACTTATGATATAATTGTTTATAACCGTCCCGGCTATTCAATGGTTCAGCACATTCTTATTAACTTTGAGGATGAGGATCTTACAAAGCTTGAATCTATCGTAGGTCAGATTGCTGATTATGAAGAAGAAATCGTAGGCAGAGAAGAAGACCTTAAGGACGAAACTGACGAAGAAATAAAGAAGTCCACTCAGGAAGCAATCGATGCCGCAAAGAAGACTCTTGCAGAGTATGAGGAACAGTATAAGACCGTACTTGCAGAAGCTTGCGCAAAGATACAGGCAAAGACTGATGAAATCTATGCATCAGTAAAAGACGGTGATGAAGAGAACTTCATTAAGGTATTGCTTGAGAAAACTGAAGATACAGGTATGAATACTGAAGAAGCTGCGAAGGCAGGTTATCTTGTAGGTCCTGAAGACGGTATGGTTGAAGAGTTCTCAACTGCAGCACAGGCGCTTGAAGCAGGTGCAATAAGTGAGCCTGTTGCAACATACTACGGATATCACATCATTCGTTGCATCGAAAAGATTCCCGAGGGCAAGGTTGCTTACGAGGATATAAAGGAAGAGCTTACTGAAAAGCTTACCGATGAGAAGAAGAGCGAAGAGTGGAACAAGATGGTTGAGCTTTGGAAGAGTGAAGCAAAAATTAAGAAATATGAGGACAGAATAGACTAAAAATATTTAAGGCAGAAATTTTATTTCTGCCTTTTTTATGTATTGACTTTGGTGTTTTTATGTGTTACACTTTCACTACATAATATATAAGGAGAAAATAGGTAATGAGAATTGAGGAAATTGATAAAAATTTCGCTATTGCGCAATTTGATGGTCTTGATATTGAATGGCACGATATAAGAAATGCTCCCTTTGAGCTTTATGGACTTATAGATACGGGGGAGAGCTACATTCGTATGCCCGATGAGGTTGCATCGCAGGTAAACGACGGTGTACGCCGTCTTGCAACGAATACATCGGGCGGAAGAGTAAGGTTTTCTACCGATTCACCCTTTGTTGCGCTTGTTGCTGAGCAGTCTGAATTCAGCATAATGTCGCATATGACCATACTTGCCCTTACAGGCTTTGACCTTTATTGTGACGATGATGCAAATAAAGGCTTTGTAGGTTCTTTTCAACCGAATCATTTGAAAAAGAAAACTGCCAATATTGTTCGTTGTTCGGGAAGAGATTGGGCTGATGGTATGCATTCATTTACGGTTAATTTCCCGCTTTACTGTACGGTCAATAAAGTGTTTATCGGCATTAAGAAGGGCTCTAAGCTTGAAAGCGGTGCAAAATACGAGGATAAGCTTCCCATTTTGTATTACGGCTCATCCATAACACAGGGCGGTTGTGCTTCTCGACCCGGTATGGCTTACCAAAGCTTGATAGCACGTGAAAATAATGTTAATTTCATAAATCTTGGCTTTTCAGGCTCTGCAAGGGGCGAGGACATTATGGCAAAATATATTGCCGATATTCCTATGAGTGTGTTCGTATATGATTACGACCATAATGCACCTGATGCAGCGTATTTAAGAAAGACACATGAAAGATTTTTAAGAATCGTAAGGGAAAAGCATCCCGAAATTCCCGTTATTATGCTTTCTATGCCGTGCATAAATATTAAAGACTATCAGCATGAAGAAAGACGTCAGGTTGTTATCGATACGTACAATAAGCTGAAAGCAGATGGGGATAACAACGTGTACTTTATAGACGGCTGTGAAATGCTTAACGGAGATTTTAAGAGCGATTGCCTTGTTGACTACTGTCATCCCACCGATTTAGGATTTACAAGAATGGCATCGGCAATATTGAAAATTTTAAACACATTAAAGTAGAAATATCATGAAAATTGAAGATGTTGATAAAAATTTTGCTATAAAGTCTTATGCGGGTTTTGAAATTGAATGGCACAGCATAAGGGAATTTCCGTTTAAAATATATGGTTTAATGGATGATGGACATAGCTTTTTCCGTATGCCGATTGAAATAGCACAAAATATAAGTGATGGTGTAAGATGGCTGAATACATATACGGCGGGTGGAAGAGTTCGCTTTGCAACGGATTCGCCGTATATTGCTATTTCGGTAAAACAACCCGAGTTTGCTATCAGGGGTGCGTTGACTGTGCTTTGTAGTGCTGGCTTTGATATTTATTGTGATGAAGGTAAAAACAAAGGCTACGTTGGCTCGTTTACACCTGATTGCGTAAACAAAAGCAATGAACGCGTTCTTGATATGTCGGATAGCGAATGGGAGGAAGGCGTACATTCCTTTACGCTTAATTTTCCGTTATATTGTGCAGTAAACAATGTGTATATAGGTGTAAAGAAAGGCTCGGTGCTAAAGGCAGGGCTGGAATATAAAAATGAGCTTCCTATTGTATATTATGGTTCGTCAATAACGCAGGGCGCCAGCGCTTCGCGTTCGGGAATGTGCTATCAAAATATAATCTGCAGACTCACCAATGTTGATTATATAAATCTTGGTTTTTCAGGCTCGGCAAAAGGCGAAAAAGCAATGGCTGAATATATTAAAACTCTGCCAATGAGTGTATTTGTATATGACTACGATTATAATGCGCCCGATGCTGAATTTTTAAGAAATACTCACGAAAGCTTTTTGCGTATTATAAAAGAAAACAGACCCGAACTGCCTGTAATTATGCTTTCAAGACCGTGCTGTAATATAAACGATGGTGATAATCTTCAACGTAGGCAGGTTATTATCGATACGTATAATTCCTTTAAAAACAGCGGTGATGAAAACGTATTCTTTATTGATGGGTCAGAGGTTGTAAAAGATAATTGTTTTGAGGATTGCTTGGTGGATTATGTTCACCCTAATGATATAGGCTTATCACGTATGGCTTCCTCAATATTCAAAATTTTGGAAAACTTATTATAACTAATATGCATTTTTGATGCGTTTATGCATTGAAAATGCATATTTTTGTATAAAAACATTAAATTAATGCATAAATTTCAAAAAAATTAGAATTTTTATGCAAAAAATAGTTGACAAATAAATTTAACGGTATATAATAGAGCCATAAAATGAATTGAAAAGAGGCTTCCATACAATGAACAAAGAAAACATTAAGAAAGTAGTACTTGCTTATTCGGGCGGACTTGATACTTCCATCATCATTCCGTGGCTTAAGGAAAACTACAACAACTGTGAGGTTGTTGCTGTTTCGGGTAACGTAGGTCAGGCTGATGAACTCGAGGGCCTTGAAGAAAAGGCAATTAAAACAGGTGCATCAAAGCTTTACGTTCTTGATCAGACTGAAGAATATGTTAATGAGTACATCATTCCTACAATGAAGGCAGGTGCTGTATATGAAGATTATCTTCTTGGTACAAGCCACGCACGTCCTTGCATTGCAAAAGGTCTTGTTGAGATTGCAATAAAGGAAAATGCTGATGCTATCGTTCACGGCTGCACAGGTAAGGGTAACGATCAGGTTCGTTTTGAGCTTGCTATTAAGCACTTTGCACCCAATATGCCTATCATCGCTCCTTGGAGAGAGTGGGATATCAAATCACGTGAAGAAGAAATCGAATACGCTGAAGCACATAACATTCCTTTAAAGATAAACAGAGAAACCAACTATTCAAAGGATAAAAACCTCTGGCACCTTTCACACGAGGGTATGGATCTTGAAGATACAGGTAATGAGCCTATGTACGAAAAGCCCGGCTTCCTTGAAATGGGCGTTTCACCTATAACGGCTCCCGATAAGCCCACTTATGTTGAACTTGAGTTTGAAAAGGGTATTCCCGTTGCGCTTGACGGTAAGAAGATGACCGCTAAAGAAATTATCTTAAAGCTTAACGAAATCGGTGGTGCAAACGGCATCGGTATTATCGATATCGTTGAAAACCGTCTTGTTGGTATGAAGTGTCGTGGCGTGTACGAAACACCCGGCGGAACAATTCTTTATAAGGCTCATAACGTTCTTGAAACAATCTGTCTTGATAAAATGACAATGCATGAGAAGCAGAAGCTTTCTATCACCTTTGCTGAGCTTGTTTATAACGGTCAGTGGTTCACACCTCTCCGTGAAGCATTAAGTGCCTTCGTTGATAAAACACAGGAAAAGGTAACGGGTAAGGTAAGACTTAAGCTTTATAAGGGAAATATGATTAACGCAGGCGTATGGAGTCCGTATTCACTTTATTCCGAAGAAATTGCAACGTTTGGTGAGAGTGATTACGATCAGCGTGATTCACAGGGCTTCATTAACCTTTATGGCCTTCCGATTAAGGTTCAGGCTATTGTTGACGGTAAAAAATAGGGGAAAATAAAATGGCTAAGATGTGGGCAGGAAGAACTTCCGGTGCAACTGATAAGCTTGCAGACGATTTTAATTCTTCTATTCATTTTGACTCGCGTATGTATCGTCAGGATATTACGGGCAGTATGGCTCACGCATCAATGCTTGGCGCACAAGGTATAATCTCACAGGATGAAGCATCAATATTGATTGATGGTCTTCAGACGGTGCTTGATGACCTTGAAAGCGGAAAGCTTCAGTTCGATATGGATTGTGAAGACATTCATATGTTTGTAGAACAGGAACTTACAAAAAGACTTGGTGACGTTGGTAAAAAGCTTCATACGGCACGTAGCCGTAACGATCAGGTCGCATTGGATATCAGAATGTATCTTCGCGATGAGACCGATACCATATTATCTTATTTACGCAGTCTTATTTCAAGTATAACCGATAAGGCACAAGAGTATAAAGAAACGATAATGCCGGGTTATACGCATCTTCAGCGTGCACAACCCATAACCTTTGGGCATCATCTTATGGCGTATGCAATGATGCTTTTAAGGGATATGGAGCGCTTTGAGGATACACGACGACGAATGAACGTGTCGCCAATCGGTTGTTGTGCTTTAGCGGGTACAACTTATAATACTGATAGACGGTACGAAGCAGAAAAACTTGGCTTTGACGGAATATGTCTTAATTCGCTTGACGGTGTTTCGGATCGCGATTTCTGTGTTGAAATGCTTTCGGCAATAGCGATAACAATGATGCATCTGTCAAGATTCTCTGAAGAGATTATTCTGTGGTCAAGTTGGGAATTTAAGTTTGTAGAGCTTTCTGATAGCTTTACAACAGGTTCATCAATAATGCCTCAAAAGAAAAATCCCGATATGGCTGAGCTTGTTCGAGGAAAGACAGGCAGAGTGTACGGTGATCTTATGGCACTGTTGACGATTCTTAAAGGAATTCCTCTTGCGTATAATAAAGATATGCAGGAAGATAAGGAAAGCATTTTTGATGCATGCGATACCCTTAAGATGTGCCTGCAGGTGTTTGCACCTATGATCGCTACAATGAATGCAAATACTGAAAATATGAAAAAGGCCGCACAAAAAGGCTTTATAAACGCAACAGACCTTGCTGATTATCTTGTTAAAAAGGGTATGCCTTTCAGAAGTGCATATAAGATTTCGGGTGAGATAGTTGCAAAATGCATCAAAGAAGACAAGGTGCTTGAGACCGTAACGCTTGGCGAGTATAAAACGTTCTCAGAACTGTTTGAGGAAGACATATATACTGATATCGACCTTGTAACATGTGTTGAAAAACGCATAAGCGAAGGTGGAACAGGCTTTAAATCGGTTGAAAGCCAAATAAATTACGTTTCCCAAAAAATTAAAATATAAATAAAAAAAGAAAGAGGTTATCTATAATGAAAAAGATTTTAGCAATCGCATTGGCACTCGTAATGGTACTCGCATGCTTCGTAGGCTGCGGCTCACCCAAAGGAAAGACACTTCAGCAGGTTAAGGATGCTGGAAAGCTCGTTATGGCAACAAGCCCTGACTTTGAACCCTTTGAATATCTTGAAGGTGGCAAGGTAATAGGTATTGAAGTTGAGATTCTTGAACTTGTTTGCAAAAAACTTGGTGTAGAACTTGTAATTGAGCAGATTGACTTTGATGCAGTTCTTAACGGAATTCAGGCAGCAAAGTATGACGTAGCAGTTTCAGGTATCACTGTAACTGATGCACGTAAGAAGAATATGCTTTTCACCAATCCTTATTATGAAGCAGCACAGGCTATCGTTGTTGTCGAGGGTAGCGCAATTGCTTCCAAGGCAGATCTTGTAGGTAAGAAGGTTTCTGTTCAGACTGGTACAACCGCAGAAGAGTTCTGCATGGGTAATGGGTATACTGTAAGTGCGTTCCAGGCTAACTCAGATGCACAGACAGCACTTACCTCAAATAAGGTTGACGCGTGGGTAATTGATAACTGTACAGCAGAGGCAATGGTTGCAGCTTATAATGAAGCAAATGAAACAAAACTTGTT
>JAZQTV010000109.1:0-18660 GCA_045630945.1 Clostridia bacterium | reverse complement strand
GAACGACATGGCTACGATCCGACTTTCAACTTGAAAAGGCAAAGTACATCGGTTGCGAGTATTTCGTTATTGATGCAGGTTGGTTTGGCGAAAAGTATAAATGGTTTAATTCGGTAGGCGATTGGAAAGAGGTAACCGATTGTCAGATGGCAGGCAGAATGAAGGAGTTTGCAGATACAGTTCGTGCAAACGGCTTAAAGTTCGGCTTGTGGTTTGAAATTGAGCGTGCCGCACTTCAAAGCAAAGCGGCAAACGAGCATCCCGAATACTACATTATCGAAAACGGCAATGCGTTCGTTGATTTTTCTAATGCTGATGCGGTCGAATACATTTACGGTGTTTTAAGCGCCAATATCAGAAAGTACGGCATTGAATTTATCAAATTCGATTTTAACGCAACACTTGCTTATGACAAAAACGACAGAGCGTTCATTGACTATTTCAAGGGATACAGGGCGTTTATTAAAAGGATAAGGGAAGAGTTCCCTGAAATTTATCTTGAAAACTGCGCTTCAGGCGGTATGCGAATGGCGTTAAGGAATCTTGAGGATTTTGATAGCTTCTGGATAAGCGACAATCACAGCCTCAATGCTCAGCTTGAAATATACAAGGATACGATTTTGCGTATGCCCTGCAACGCACTTGAAAAGTGGGTAACCATAAGG
Organism: Clostridia bacterium; assembly: GCA_045630945.1. Classification (GTDB taxonomy): domain Bacteria; phylum Bacillota; class Clostridia; order Christensenellales; family QALW01; genus UMGS1322. The sequence goes on along the minus strand of JAZQTV010000109.1, from coordinate 17,995 downwards.
AGTGTTGAGAAGCTTGCAAGCGGAAGAAGTGCAATAAACGTCAGCGGTGACGGTGTATGGGGTGCGGTAGAGGGCGCAAAGGAATCGTTTTTGCAAAACGTTGTTTTCGGCGGACCTATCGGTATAACCTGCGATCTTACCGCATTAAATCAAGAGCATATCGAGCTTTTGAAGAAAACGGCAGAAAAGCACAAAAGTGAACGCGCGTTCTGGCGGCAGGCAGAGGCACGGATTCTTTGCAATACCGAAAGCCTTACGTGTATTCAGTATAACGATGAAAACAGCGATAAGGTAAAGATATTCGTATTTTCAAAAAGATGCGTTCAGAACAGCTATACGGCATATCCCGTATGCGCAGGTAATTATAAATGCGGTGATACGGTTTATGAGAATATAAGCGAAACAGGTATAAATATTTTAGTTCCCGACGATTATTCGGCAAACGTTGTGGAACTTGAAAAAATAAAGGAGTAAAGAATATGAAATTTGCATTATTTTTCGGAAACCGCGGCTTTATGCCCGCAGAGCTTATTGCAGGCGCAAGGGAAGATATGATAAAGGCTGTGACCGATGCAGGACACGAAGCACTTGTTATGGATGCTTCGCTTACAAGGTATGGCGCAGTTGAAACACGTGATGAGGGCAAGCTTTATCACGATTGGCTTGAATCTAAAAAAGGCGAATATGACGGCGTAATTTTATGTATGCCCATATTCATTGATGAGAACGGTGCAGTTGCCGCACTTCAGGATGCAGGCGTACCGATTCTTATGCAGGCTTATCCTGATGAAATTGGTAAAATGGATTTCAAGCACCGTCGTGATGCATTCTGCGGAAAGTTCTCCGTTACCGACGTGTTCTATCAGTACAAGATTCCCTTTACCGTTATGAAGCCCCACGTCGTACATCCTTTAAGCGATGCGTTCAAGAAGAACTTGTCCGATTTTGCGGCAATCTGCCGTGTTGTAAAGGGGATGAAGCGCTTTAATTTAGGCTGTATCGGTGCAAGAACTACTGCGTTTAAGACGGTTCGTTTTGATGAGGTTACTCTTCAGCGCTACGGCATCAACGTTGAAAGCTTCGACCTTTCCGAGCTTATCTTTAAGGTAAACAAAAAAGCTGATGACGATGAAAAGGTGCTTCAGAAGATAAAGCGTCTTAAAAATTATTCCAATTTCTCATTGGTTCCCGATAAAAATATGACCATGCTTGCAAAAATTTCGGTGGTTATTGATGAGTATATTGATGAATATCACCTTGATGCACTTACACTTCGTTGCTGGAACGAAATGGAAACAATACTCCGCGTATGTCCTTGCGTTCTTATTTCCGAGCTTAATGACCGCGGAATCGTATGCTCATGCGAAATAGACCTTACAAGCGCTATCACTATGCGTGCAATGGCACTTGCTTCAGAAAAGCCCACCGCCTGTCTTGACTGGAACAATAACTACGGCGATGATGAAAATAAGGTTATCTTATTCCATTGCGGTCCCGTAGCACAAAGCCTTATGGACGGCATAGGTCTTGTAACCGAGCATAAGATGTTTGCTAAAGGCGATCCCGGAAGCGGATGGGGTAGTAACGAGGGCAGAATAAAGGCATTCCCCATGACCTATTCAAACGGCTTTACCGAGGATGGCAAGCTTAAGGTATATGCGGCAGAGGGTAAATTCACAGGAGAGCCCATAGAAGAAAGCTTCTTCGGCTGCGGCGGTGTTGCTGAAATTCCCGACCTTCAGAACAAGCTTATCAAGCTTGCAAAGGGTGGCTTTAAGCATCATACAACAGTTGGCGTAGGTCATATGGCGGATGTTTTGAAGGAAGCATTCTCAACATATTTAGGATACGAAATTATAGATATTGAGGAGAAATAAAAATGTTAGCATCGTTAAGAGAAGTAATCAGTGAATCAAAAAAAATGGGCGGTGCAGCCGCAAGCGTAAACACCACGAACTTTGAAAGTCTTTATGCAGTGCTTGATGCTGCTGAAGAATTAAACGTTCCCGTTATCATTGCACACGCACAGGTTCACGAGCCTGTTGCACCGTTAGATAAGATTGGTCCTATGATGGTTGAAGCTGCAAAGCGCGCAAAGGTAAAGGTGTGCGTTCACCTTGATCACGGTGAGGATGCCGAATATTGTAAGCGCGCCATTGAGTTAGGCTTTAATTCGGTTATGATTGACTTTTCAACGTTAAGCTATGAGGATAATCTTAAGGGCACAAAGGAAATGACTGATTATGCTCACGCAAGAGGCGTTATGGTTGAGGCAGAGCTTGGCAAGATGCCTTCCCGTGAAGACGGTGGCGGTATGGTTGAAAACAAGGAAGCGCTTTATACCGATCCTGAAATGGTTCCCGAATTCATCGAAAAAACAGGCGTTGATGCACTTGCAATTGCCTTTGGTACTGCACACGGTATTTATAAGGAAACACCGGTTTTAAGCATCGATATCGTGAAAAGGGTTGCAGAAAAAACAGACGTTCCTCTTGTTATGCACGGAGGAAGCGGTATTTCGCACGATGATTACCGTAACGTTATTAAAGCGGGTATCGGCAAGATAAATTATTATTCATATATGTCTTATGCAGGTTATGCTGCCGCAAAGGAAACGGTTAATAAAAAGGATGCGGATTACTATCATAACCTTGCCCTTGATGCTAAAAATGCTATGAAAGAAAACATCATGCAAACGATGAAGGTGTTCTACAATAAATAGTGATTCAGGCGCTGTAATGGAGTTAAATATTCTATAAATCAGTGCTTAAACAGTATAATTATAGCCAAGGCGTACTATTATCGTCTTGGTTTTTTTAAATATGTGAATATTGCGATATTTTAAGCATAATTACGGTATTGACAGGCATTTTTTCTTTTGGTATCATTATTGTGGAGGATATTATGAACAAAATCATAACCTATGATAATTTAAGAGAATTTGCCTATTCTAACGACAGGCTTATTAACGGTGAAATTAAGGGGATTGTGCTCAATTTTTCGGGTTGCAGCGTTTGTACAATGTATAATGAGGATACACCCTTAGGTAAGTTTTACGCTTCCCACGGTGTAATATTTATAATTCCTTATTATAACCCGTGGTCGTGGATGAATAAGCCTACCGTAGAATTCGTTGACGAGATAGTTGACGTTATATTTTCACATTATAATTTAACGGATATTCCCATTGCATCAACAGGCGGAAGTATGGGCGGTCAGGGCGCGATAGTATATACGGCACGTGCAAAGCGCACACCTAAAATATGTATTGCAAATTGCCCTAACTGTGATGCGGTACAAGGCTTTTTACATAAAAATAATAATCCGCGTACGCTGTATAGTGCACTATACTACGAAGACGGCGATGTTTTAGAGGCGGTAAAAACGGTATCACCGTTGTATATTATTGATGAATTACCGTTAGATGCCGAATATCACTTTTTCCACGGTGATAATGATGTGGCGGTAAATTATACGCTAAACACCAAGCATCTTTATGAAAATATGAAGGAAAAGGGCTTTAACGTTACCTTTACTTTGTGTAAGGGAAGGGCGCACGCCACGGTGGTGCTTGATTCTGATAAGCCTGCAAAAGAACATATATTAAGAACATTCAATATAAACGCAAAAGCCTATGACGATGCGGTTATAATTAACCACGATGCCGGTGACGGAGATAAGTAAATGAACAAAATCATAACGTACGATAATTTAAGAAAATTCGCGTATTCCAACGATAAGCTTATTAAAGGCGAAATCAAGGGAATAGTGCTCAATTTTTCAGGTTGCAGTATTTATGCAATGTATAATGAAGATACACCGTTAGGCAAGTTTTACGCCTCACACGGTGTGATATTTATAATTCCTTATTATAATCCGTGGGCGTGGATGAATAAGCCTGCGGTAAAGTTTGTTGATGAGATAGTTGACGTTATATTTGAACATTATAATTTAAATGATACTCCCATTGCATCAACAGGCGGAAGTATGGGCGGACAGGGTGCGATAGTATATATGGCACGTGCAAAGCGCACACCCGAGATTTGCATTGCAAATTGCCCTGTGTGTGACCTTAATTGGCATACCAAAAACAAGCTTAATATACCAAGAACGGTGTACAGTGCGTTTTCTTACGAGGATGGCGACCTGCTTGACGTAGTAAAAAAATATTCGCCTCTTCACATTATTGGCGAAATGCCTAAAGATGCCGAATATCACTTATTCCACGGTGATAATGACGATGCAGTCAACTATACTGCAAACAGTAAGCGCTTTTACGAAAGTATGAAGGCAAACGGTTACGATATAACGTTTGATATTTGCAGGGGCAGAAACCATGCCGACGTTATTCTTGATTCGGATATTCCTGCAAAAAAATATATTTTAAAAAGGTTTAACGTCAAGGCCGATAATTTTGATGGCGAGCTTGATTTTAACCATACGGTGTAAAAATGAACGTAGTTATAGCAATTGATTCCTTTAAGGGAAGTCTTTCAAGCATTGAAGCAGGCGAAAGCATCAAAAAAGGAATACAAAACGTTTTTGAAGATGCTTCTGTTACGGTGTGTCCCATGGCTGATGGCGGTGAGGGCACCATGGAGGCTATTGTATCTTCAAATAACGGTGAAATTATTAACGTTGAGGTAAGCGATCCGCTTGCAAGAAGAATTGTTGCCTCTTATGGCTTGTGTGATAAGACGGCGGTAATTGAAATGGCTTCCTGCGCAGGAATAACGCTTATTGAAGAATGTGAACGCAATCCTCTTTACACCACCACGTTTGGTGTGGGGCAGATGATAGCCGATGCAATAAAAAGGGGTTGCCGTGATTTTATAATGGGTATAGGCGGAAGCGCCACAAATGATGGCGGTATCGGTATGCTTACCGCATTAGGATACAGGTTTTTAGGTGAAGACGGGATTCCCGTTTCAATAAAGGGTGCAGGCTTAAAGGATATAAAAAGCATTGATACGTCCTTGGTTCTTCCTGAATTAAAGGAATGTACTTTTCGTGTTGCCTGTGACGTTAAAAATCCCCTCTGCGGTGAAAACGGATGCAGTAGAATATACGGTCCGCAAAAGGGTGCAACCGAAGAAATAATAAGGGATATGGATGGCTGGCTTGAAAATTATGCCCAAATTACCAAAACGGTAAATCCCATGGCAGATAAAAATACGTTTGGTGCAGGTGCCGCAGGTGGACTTGGGTTTGCGCTTATGTATTATCTTAATGGTAAGCTTGAATCAGGCATAAATATCGTTATGAAAAAAACGGGGCTTGAAAAATACGTTAAGGATGCCGACGTGGTAATAACAGGCGAAGGCAGGCTTGACGGGCAGTCACAGATGGGTAAGACACCGTACGGTGTGGCTACTTTGGCGAAAAAATATAACAAAAAAACCCTTGCCTTTGCCGGATGCGTTACCGATGATGCGGTAAATATGAATGCTAACGGCATTGATGCATTCTTTTCCATATTAAAGGCGCCTTGCAGTCTGCAGGAAGCAATGGACAAGGAAAAAGCAAAAAAGAATTTAACTGACACTGCAATTCAAGTGTTTAGTTTGATAAAATCATTTCAGGAGGTATAAAAATGTATAACGTAAAGCTTTATGAACAGGTGTTAAATAAAAATCATCACGCATTCAGGCGTGCTTTTGATAAAGGTGCGGCTTCGGATTTTACCAATCCCCAATTTGCACCGGTAAAAAGAATGGCTATGCGCCTTCGTGACCTTTATACACAGGAAACACCTGTGATTCTTGAGGGGCAGCGTATAGTTTTCATCCGTACGGTAACGGACGTTCCCGATATTTTCAGTGAGGAAGAATGGGCAGAGGTAAAGAAGGACCATTTCATTCACGAGCTTGGTTACATTTCAAACCTTTGCGCTGAATACGGCCCCACCATTGAATGCGGTCTTGAAAAAAGAAAAGAGCAGATAATCAGCCGTCTTGAAAAGGCGAAAAAGGAAAATGATACCGACGGTATTATGTTCCTTGAAGCAGCGGCACAACAGATTGATTCTGTTTTCTATCTTGTAGATAAATATATTGCCGAAGCGAAAAAGCAGGGCAGGGAAGACGTAGTAAGGGTGCTTACAAACGTTCCAAGAAAGGGCGCGGCAAGCTTTATTGAAGCACTTCAGTTCTTCCGTATTCTTCATTATACGCTGTGGGCAGAGGGTGAGTATCACAACACCATCGGAAGATTTGATCAGTTTGTATATCCTTACCTTAAGCACGACATTGAAAACGGTGTGCTTACGCGTGAAAAAGCAGAAGAGCTTTTAGAGGAATTCTTTATTTCGTTTAACTGGGATAACGATAAATATATCGGTGTTCAGCTTGGCGATAACGGTCAGGCAATGATGCTTGGCGGTTGCGATGAAAACGGAAACGATGCGTACAATATGCTTTCAGAAATGTGCCTTCGTGCAAGCTGTGAGCTTAAGTTAATAGATCCCAAAATTAACCTTCGTGTTTCAAAGGATACGCCCTTTGAGCGCTACGTTGAGGGTACGCATTTAACAAAGGCAGGTCTTGGATTTCCGCAGTATTCAAATGACGATATAGTTATTTCAGGTCTTATCGCACTTGGATACAGCCTTAAGGATGCGCGCAATTATTCCGTTGCGGCATGCTGGGAATTTATAATCCCCGGTGAAGCGGATATTGCAAACGTAAATGCACTTTGCTATCCTAAGATTGTTGAAAAGGTTGCATATCAAAAGCTTCTTGAAGCAGAAAACTTTGACGGCTTTATGGAAGAGGTACGCAAGGAAATCTACGCCGAAACCGACAGAATGTGCAAAAGCATAAAGAATCTTTACAGTATTCCTGCACCCTTTTATTCAATTCTTATGCCTAACTGCATTGAAAATGCAAAGGATATTTCTTTAGGCGGAAAGTATAATAATTTAGGCTTCCACGGCACAGGTATTGCTACCGCTGCCGATGCCCTTGAATCGATCCGTACACATATCTTTGATAAGAAGGACGTTTCGAAAGAGGATATGATAAATGCGGCTAAAAATGACTTTAAGGGTTATGAGGAATTACTTCATACCTGTCGCTACGAGGACGCTAAAATGGGAGATAACGTAGAAACCGTTGATAATATTGCCTGCACCTTAATGGGCTGGTATGCCGATTCACTTAAGGGCAAGAAAAATGACCGCGGCGGTATTTTTCGCGCAGGTACAGGCTCTGCAATGTTTTATTTGTGGCACGCAAACGAGATGGATGCTTCCTTTGATGGAAGAAGAAAGGGTGAACCCTTCGGCACTAACTATTCACCCAGCCTTTACGTGCGTTCAAAGGGTCCGTTCTCTGTAATACAGTCATTTACAAAGCCTCCGCTTACCAAGGTTATAAACGGCGGTCCGCTTACAATGGAATTCCATTCAGCCACATTTGACACGGATGAGGGTATTACGCAGGTTGCAACGCTTGTAAAGCAGTATATCGATATGGGCGGTCATCAGCTTCAGCTTAATTCCATTAACCGTGACAGGCTTCTTGATGCACAAAAACATCCCGAAAACTATAAAAATCTTATCGTGCGTATCTGGGGATGGAGTGCATATTTTGTTGAACTTGATAAGGAATATCAGGATCATCTTATTGCACGACAGGAATTTAATGAATAATCTTGTATTTGATATAAAGGAATTCGGTCTGCACGACGGAAGCGGTATGCGTACCACCGTGTTTTTAAAGGGATGTCCCTTAAAATGCGAGTGGTGCCACAATCCTGAGGGGCAAAGCTTTTTGCCTGAAATAATGCGCAATTCCGCCTGCGTTTCTTGCGGACTTTGTAAAAGAAATTGTACTCACGATGAATGCCAAGGTCTTGGGGCGTGTGTAAAAATATGCCCCAACGATTTTGTTAAGCGCGTGGGCAAGGAATATACACCCGTATCTCTTGCAGAAAAGCTTTTAAAAAACAAAGCGTTTCTTGCAAAAGGCGGAGTAACGTTTTCAGGCGGTGAGCCTCTATGCCACGGGGAATTTATTCTTGAAACGGTGAAGCATCTTGAAAACGTTAAAACTGCGGTTGAAACCTGCGGCTTTGTTGAAACCGAGGAATTTTTAAGGGTGCTTGATAAAATCGACGATATTTTTATGGATATCAAGCTTATTGACGACAGTATGCATACAAAATACACGGGCGTAAGCAATAAGCTGATACTTAAAAATGCGACGGAAATCCTTAAAAAACGCTTCGTGACGGTACGAATTCCGCTTATTCCGGGTGTTACGGACACAGATGAAAATTTACAGGGTATTGCTGATTTCCTTGCACCTTTTAAGGAAAACGTGGCGGTTGAAATGATACCCTATAACAAAATGACAGGCGCAAAATACAAAAATCTTGGTAAAATGTATGAGCCATCCTTTGATGAAAAGGCGACGTTAAATAAAAACATTGCGTTTTTTATAAATAATCAAATAAAAGTAAAGGCATATTAAAAGGATGTATAAGTTTGTTGATAACTCATTGTATTTTAATGAAAAACTGCTTTTTGAAAACATTCAGCTTTGGGTGAATGCAAAGCGCTATCCGTGGGAAAAAGATCAGAAGGATGAAATTCCCGTTTCATTTAAGTATGCGGATGCCGATGGCTTGCACTTTGAAAGTGAAGAAGCCGCAGCAACGTTTACCCTTTCATTAAAAATGCAGGATAATAGCTTTGCGCTGTATCTCAAAGGCGGCTATAAGGGTTTGTTCGGTCACGGCTTGCACCTTGATTCGTTGCGCGGTATCGGTATTGATTTTTCAATACAGCATACGGGCAATTACGTTTCAGGATATATGGAATATCTCTTCTGGCAAAAACCGTTCATAAGCAAAAGCCTTAAGGCACTTAAGCCTCGTACACAGGTGCTTTTGTACAGAAAAAATAAAAATAACGTGTATCTTAATACCACTTGCGATAAAATGTTTAAGACCGAGCTTTTTCCCTTGGAAAGCAATCGCATAAGTCTTGTTGCAAGCTCAAACACCTTGTGCGACAGCATAAATGAATGCGTGCTCATAGGTGCATATGGCGCGGACGAGCAGGTTTTACCCACGCAGGCGGTAGGCTTTGGCTTAAGGGTAATGGGTAAGGATGGTAAATTAAGAAAGGATAAAAAATATCCTGAAGAGCTTGAGTATCTCGGTTGGTGCTCATGGGATGCTTTCCAGCATTACGTTACCCCCGAAAAGCTTCTTCTTAAGTGTAAAGAGTTTAAGGATAAGGATATCCCTGTAAAGTGGATTATTCTTGACGATACGTGGAACGACGTTACCCATATCGATCTTGAAACAAAGGTAACGCGTGAGCTTAATGATTGGGAAGCCGCACCTGACCGCTTTCCCAAAGGCTTAAAGGATTGTATTCAAAGTATAAAAGAAAGCTATGATCTTAAGGTGGGCATCTGGCATCCAATAAACGGCTATTGGTACGGTATCAGACCTGAAGGTCCCCTTGCAAAAAGAATTCCCGAGCTTCTTGAATATACCATTCCCGGTAAGTTCCCATACGGTCCCACGCTTATGCATTCATTTGAAAAGAAGAAGATTGATAAGTATTACGATATTCAGCACGCGTTTTATAAGGATTGCGGTGCGGATTTCACAAAGGTTGATAATCAGGGCTCGTTGGTGCGCTTGTCTTACTTTAAAGGCGGTATTGGCGAATGTGCAAAAAATATGCACGATGCTATCGAAAAAGCGGCAAAGAAGTATTACGGAGGCACGCTTATCAACTGTATGGGTATGCCCATTGAAAATTTCTGGAACAGAGGCAATACGGCGATAAACCGCTTCAGCGGAGATTTCCTGCCCGAAGACAGAAAATGGTTTATTGAGCATCTTCTTCAGTGCTCATATAACTGCTATTCACAGGGTACAGTTTACGTGGGCGACTGGGATATGTGGTGGTCGGACGATGCACAGGCAAAGAAGAATTCGGTGCTTCGTGCAATGAGCGGCGGTCCCATTTACGTTTCGGATAAGCTTGACAGAAGTATCCGTGAGGTTATTATGCCTACTGTATTTGCCGACGGCAGAATAATACGTCTTGATTCACATCCCTTAATTAGTCAAGACTGTATGTTCTCAGATGCAACGAGCAATAGAAAGATATTTAAGGTTACCAATAACTGCAATAACTGCGGTGTACTTGCAGCATTTAACCTTGATAAAAAGGAACGCGCCGTAAGCGGAACCGTTTCGCCCAAGGATATCCGCGGTCTTAAAAAAGGAAAATATGCGGTATACGATTGGTTTAACAAAACCGTTACCGTAGCAAACTATAATCAAAAACTTCAGCTTGAACTTGAAAATTACGATGATTTCCGTCTTTTACTGTTCGTACCCATTGTGAACGGGAAGGCAGTTATCGGCTTAAAGGAAAAATATATGTCACCTTTAACCTTTAAGGCAGTAAATGGCGGCGTAAAGGCACTTGATGAAGGCACTATGCTTATTTATGATGAAAAGGAAAACAAGCTTCAAAGTATTATAGCTGAAAAGAATCAGCTTCTGACCATTTAGGAGGAGAAAAAATATGTATTCATTTACAAGTGATAACGGCTTATCTATTCAGTATAACGGAAAAAACGTATTAACAGGTCTTGCACCCTGGGTGCAAGCTACACCCACGCGCCCCAGTTGGTCGCAGGATGCAACCGTGCATAGCGGAAAAATATATCTTGCACTTCAAAGCGTAAACGAAAACGAGGCAACATTTGAGGATGAAGACAAGGTTGCGCGTATGACGCTTTCCTTAAAGCAGCAGGATGGCGAGTTTGCACTTTTTGTTGAGGGTGCTTACCGTCCCCACGGCTCAAAGTACGGCTCACATATTCACGATGAAAAGGGCGTGGGCATAGATTTTGATATTCCGGGAACAAAGCGCTATATTGATGCGTTTATGAACTGTCACTTCTGGCAAAGACCGTTTATCGGCAAAAAGATTAAGGATATCAGACCGCGCACACAGGCAATGATGATTGATAAGGGCATGGAAAAGGTATATCTTTCAACTACCTGTCATAATGCTTATAAATCGGAAATGTTCCCTGCGGGCAAGATAGTAAGCGTTGTTGCACAGTCAAATACCGTGCTTGACGATATTAACGATTGCGTGCTTATAGGCGGTGTGGATAAAGATGCTTATTCACTTCCCGAAAAGGTAATAGGCTTCGGTATGAAGATAATGGAAAAGGCAGGCAAACTTCGTAAAGATAAAAGATATCCCGAAGAATTCGAATACCTTGGCTGGTGCTCATGGGATGCGTTCCATATGGATGTTACCCACGACGATCTTCTTAAAAAGTGTGAGGAATTTAAGCAAAAGGATATCCCTGTACGTTGGATGATTATTGACGATATGTGGGGCGACGTAGACTGTATTGACCGTAAGACGATGCATCAGCGTGAGCTTAATGATTGGGAAGCTGATCCTGTTCGTTTCCCCAAGGGACTTAAGGGGGCGGTAAGCGATATTAAATCAAAGTACGGTATGAAGGTTGGTATCTGGCATCCTGCTAACGGATATTGGTCGGGTATCAATCCTAACGGTGCGCTTGCAAAGCGCCACGGTGATTTGCTTGAATATACCCTTGAGGGCAGAGTTTGGCGTTCAACCCCTCAGCTTATGCATAGCTTTGATAGGAAAAAGGCAGAAAAATACTACGATCTTCAGCATAAATTCTACAAGGATTGCGGAATAGATTTCACCAAGGTTGATAATCAGGGCTCCTGCAAGGACTTTGCCTACCGCAAGGGTGACGTAAACACAACTATTACAAATCTTCATCTCGCAATCGAAAAAGCATCCAAGAAGTACTACGGCGGCGCACTTATCAATTGTATGGGTATGCCCATTGAAAACTTCTGGAACAGAACATATTCAAACGTAAACCGCTTCAGCGGTGATTTCCAGCCTGAAAACAGAAAATGGTTTGTTCAGCATCTTCTTCAGTGTGCGTACAATTCACTCACGCAGGGTACCGTATATACGGGCGACTGGGATATGTGGTGGTCGGACGATGCACAGGCAAGAAAGAACGCGGTGCTTCGCGCAATGAGTGGCGGTCCCATTTATATGTCTGATGAGCTTAACCGCAGTATTAAAGAAGTAATTATGCCCACCGTATTTACCGATGGCAGAATACTTCGATTGCCCAATCCTGCAATTCCCACAAAAGATTGTATGTTTGATGATAGTGAGCATAACGGCAGGGTGTTCAAGGTGTTCAATAAATATAAGGGCAACGGTATTGTGGCTGCGTTTAATCTTGATGAAAACGAAAGTGCGGTAACAGGTGTTATTTCACCTGAGGATGCAGGCTTAAAGAGGGGCGAATACGTTGCGTATAACTGGTTTACAGGCGAAGCGACCCTGATTAACAAGGGCGAAAGGCTTGAGGTAACGCTTAATAACTACGATGACTTCCGCCTTATAATCTTCGTGCCTGTAAAGGAAGGAAAGGCAGTTATCGGTTTAGCTGAAAAATATATGACACCTTTGACCGTAAAGAAGGTTAAGGGCGGCATCGAAGCACTTGATGACGGTACGCTTAAGATTTGGGAAAACGGCGAAGTAAAACACGTTTTAGTTAAAAAAGGCGAATTTGTTTCAGTTTAAGGAATAAAATAAAAAAATTAAGCACAGAATCTTAATGAGGTGAAGATCTGTGCTTTATTTTTTGCTTTTTATTGCGGTATTGCTGATACCTTTCAGGGTAAGGTTTTCGGTAAACACCGAAAAAGCGGCAATATTCATACAGACAGAAATTATGCTGCCCTTTAATTTCAAAATCAGGGTGTACAAAAAAAGCATAACTGTAAAAAACGTTATTTCCGCATTATTTTCACGCAAAAGAGCAAACAAAAAGAGTGGGGTGCGGATCTTCAATATTTTAAAGGAGCATTTTAGAATAAAAGAAATAAAGATAAATTCGGTTATCGGAACGGGCGATGCGGCATCAACTGCACTTGTAACGGGAACGCTGTTTGGTATAATTGCACCGCTTGCGGCAAATTTGGGTAAAAATAATTTTGAAGTAAACATTGACCCGTTGTTTGAAAAAGAAAGATTCGAATTTACAGGTTTTTGTATATTTCAAGGGAATATGGTCAATACTTTTATCGTAATTTCAAAAATATTTTGCGGGGGTAAAAAATGGAAAAGCATCCGATTGAAAACATAATGTCAACAACAATGGAAAGCCTTAACAGTATGATAGACGTTGATAAGGTGATAGGTAATGCGGTGATAGCGCCTAACGGTGCCACGGTAATTCCCGTTTCACAGGTATCCTTCGGCTTTGTTTCGGGTGGGGGAGAATACGAGGTCAGCCAGAGTAAAAAGGAGGATTTTCCCTTTCTTGGTGCTTCGGGCGCAGGCGTATCGGTAAAGCCTAATGGATTTTTAGTAATTTTAGGAGATAGCATAAGATTTTTGCCCATTCAAAAAAATACAAGCTACGATAAGCTTATTGATCTTATGCCCACTGTTATGGAAAAAATAAAGGAAATCAATAAGGAAGAAGATACCGCGGTTTAAATAACGCGAAAGCTCATAAAATAGGGTGAAGTATTTGTGACTTCATCCTATTTTTTATTCAGGGGGGATTTTATGAAAAAAATAATCGCGGTACTGCTTATCATGGTAAGTATTTCCGCTTTTTATATAGATGCTTCTGCCAAGGGCGAGCAAAGCTATACGGTAATTGAACAGACAAGCGGAAGAATTTTATATTCGGTAAACGGTGACAAAAAAATGCCGATGGCAAGCACCACAAAGGTTATGACCGCCATTCTTGTAATCGAGAATCTTGAACTTGAAAAGGAATATGATATTCCTGATGAGGCCGTGGGGATAGAGGGCTCTTCAATGTATTTAAAAAAGGGCGAAAGGCTTACGGGAACGGAGCTTCTTTACGGCTTAATGCTATCTTCAGGCAATGATGCGGCATATGCTTTAGGCATACTTACAAGCGGAAGTATTGAGGAGTTTTTAACGCTGATGAATCTTAAGGCGGTTGAGCTTAATATGCAAAACACGCATTTTTCCGATCCTTGCGGTCTTAAAAGCGAAAATCACTACACCACGTCAAACGACCTTGCAACCTTATGCGCATACGCAATGAAAAATCAGCTTTTCAGGGAGATAGTATGCACGAAAACTTACAAGGCGGGGGAACGGTATCTGTTTAATAAAAATCGTATATTAAGTGAGCTTGAAGGTGGAAACGGAATAAAAACGGGGTACACCAAGGCGGCGGGAAGATGCCTGTGCTCATCTGCCGAGCGTGACGGAATGCAGGTGATATGCGTGGTTTTAAACAATCATAATTGGTTTGAAGATTCAAAAACGCTTATAAACAAAGCGTTTGAGGAATATTCAATGGTTCAGATTGCCCAAAAAGAAAAAATTGTATCAAATGCAAATATTTTGGGCGGAAAATCAAAAAAGTGTGATATAATAACCAAAGACGACGTTTATTATCCGTTAAAAAAGGGCGAATATCTTAAGGCACGCTACGAGGTGGCTCTTGAAGCCAACGCACCCGTAAACAAGGGCGACAGTGCAGGCAAGGTGGTTTATTTCCTTGATGAACAGCCTGTAATTGAGGCCGAATGCGTGTTCTTTGATAACGTTAAAAGGAAAACGTCTGTGTTTGGAGGATGAATTTAATGCGCTTACAGAAATATATGGCAGAGTGCGGTGTGGCATCGCGCCGTGCTTCAGAACAGCTTATTCTTGAGGGAAGAGTGTCAATAAACGGTATAACGGTAACCGAGCTTGGTACAAAGGTTGAAGAAGGCGACGTTGTTGAATTTGACGGCGCTAGAATCAAGCCCGCAAAAAAGCGGGTGTACATAATGCTTTATAAGCCCGACAAGGTTATGTCGACTGCATCCGATCCCGAGGGCAGAAGGACTGTTCTTGATCTTGTTCAAGAAAACGTTCGTCTTTTTCCGGTAGGCAGGCTTGACTATCATACGGAGGGACTTATTCTTCTTGTAAACGACGGCGATGCGGCATACCATCTTACACATCCCAAGTTTGAAATCGAAAAGGAATATCTTGCGGTAATTCAGCACGATATTTCAAGGGAAGACGTATTAAAGCTTCAGGCAGGTGTTATTGTTGACGGTGAAAAAACTGCGCCTGCAAAGGTGCGTGTTACCGAAATAACCGATCACACCACAAGCCTTTCTGTAATAATTCACGAGGGCAAGAACAGACAGGTAAGAAAGATGTTTGAGGCAATAAACAAAAAGGTTATCCATCTTACCCGTGTGCGCCACGGTGAGCTTACCTTATCAGGCTTAAAACCCGGCGAATACCGCTATTTGACCGATGCGGAAATAAATTATATAGAAAATATAAAATAAGGGTAAAAATCACTTGCCAAAACAGGTAATTATATGGTATTATAAAGTGCGATAATTTTTGAACAACTGTTGTGCTTTTTAAGTGTAATGCAAGCTTTTAAGGCGCACTACGAAAGGGCCGAAATGGGCAAACTTAATTTTGATACCGTATTGCATAATATTACGAATGTAAAGGCATTTAATCCCTTTACGTGCTGTTCTTTTTCTAAAAATACACAGTGAAACGTTTTTATTCACAAAGACGTTATACTGTGTTTTTTGTTTTTTAAAATATAAAAGTGTTAAAACACTTATAGAGAGGTGAATTTATAAATGGTAACAACGTTTCAAACTTTGGCGGCTGAAGGCTGGTTTGGTGATTCCCTTAAGGTTACGGCGATAGGCCTTATAGTAGTATTTGCGGTGCTTGCAATACTTATTGTGCTTATCGAAGCACTTCACTTGGCACTTAAGGACCGTAAGGGTGAAGCACCCAAGCAGGCAGTTCAGGTAAATAAAGAGCCTGAAAAGCGTATTTCTGCAGGTGTTATGGCTGAAGCGCCTGAAGCAAGCGATGCTGAAAATGACGGCGATTTTATTGCCGCAGTATCAGCAGCAATAACCTGTGTAACAGGTAACTCAAATTTCAAAATCAAATCAATTAAGAAAGGTTAATTTTTAGGAGGAAAAATAAAATGCGTAAATTCAATGTAAATGTAAACGGAAAGATATATGTAGTTGAGATCGAAGAAACAGGCGCAGCAGCACCTGTAACACAGGCACCCGCACCCAAGAAGGAAGAGGTAGCACCCGTTGCAGCACCCGTTGCAGGCGGCGCAGTAAATGTTGAAGCACCTATGCCCGGCACAATTCTTGACGTTAAGGTTGCAGTTGGCGCAACTGTTAAAGCGGGTCAGGTTCTTTGCATTCTTGAAGCTATGAAAATGGAAAATGAAATCGTTGCACCTCAGGATGGCACAGTTAAGTCAATCGTTAATAAGGGTACAACAGTTAATACCGGCGATATTCTTGTAGGCCTTGAATAATTCGGAGGCTTTACAATGAACTTTGTTACTTTAAATGCTGAACCGGCCATAAACGTCGGTGAAGTTATTAAAACCCTGTGGCAAAACAGCGGTTTGTACAGCATTTTCAATAACTTCTTAGGCGGCGGCTGGCAGACGCTTGCTATGATAGTTATTGCGTGCGTGCTTCTGTATCTTGCCATCGGTAAGAAGTTCGAGCCGTTGTTGCTCGTTCCAATTGCAAGCGGTATGCTTCTTGCAAATATCGGTATCGGTCAGATATTCAACAATCTGTGTTTTGACAGCGGTGAAGTGCACTGGGCGGCATTTTCGGGGCACGGTCAGTACGTTATAAATTCGGCAGACCTTTTGGTAAAGGAAGGCTGGGAAATACTTAAAAACGGTCAGGTGCTGTATAATGGTGAGGTGTTCGGTACCGTTTCGGGCCTTTCACTTACTGAAACCGTTCAGATACTTGCTGACGGAAGCGTGCATTACGGTGAAAACGTAGCTCAAAGCGTAAACATATTCGTTACCAACGGTGTGATAGACCTTTCAACACTTGCATCTAATGTAGTGCTTGTAAAGGCAAGTCTTTTTGACTATCTCTACCTTGGCGTTAAGCTTGGCATCTATCCCTGCCTTATCTTTATGGGCGTAGGTGCTATGACAGATTTCTCACCCCTTATTGCAAACCCCAAGAGTCTTCTTTTAGGCGCAGCGGCACAGCTTGGTATTTTCGTTACCTTCTTTATTGCACGCGCAACAGACTTTACAGGGGCAGAGGCTGCAAGTATCGGTATTATCGGTGGTGCTGACGGCCCCACTGCAATACTTGTAGCAAGTAAGCTTGCACCCCATTTGCTTGCGGCTATCGCATTTGCCGCATATTCATATATGGCGCTTGTTCCCATTATTCAGCCGCCTATTATGAAATTGCTTACAACCAAAAAAGAACGTAGCATCGTTATGGAACAGCTTCGTCCTGTTTCGAAGCGCGAGCTTGTTGTTTTCCCTATTGCAACGGCTATTGCAATCATACTTATCTTACCCGATACCGCACCCCTTATCGGTTCACTTATGTTCGGTAACCTTCTTCGTGTGTGCGGTGTAACGGAACGTCTTAGCAAGACTGTTCAGAACGAGCTTTGCAACATCGTTACCATTTTCCTTGGTACAACGGTTGGCGCAACGGCAATCGGCGCAACCTTCTTAAGCTTGCAGACAGTGCTTATCATCGGTATGGGCTTGTTTGCATTCTGTATCGGTACCGCAGGCGGTGTGCTTCTCGGCAAGCTTATGTGTGTGCTTACGGGCGGAAAAATCAATCCCCTTATCGGCTCGGCAGGTGTTTCTGCTGTTCCCATGGCGGCGCGTGTTTCACAAATGGAAGGTCAGAAGGCTAACCCCAAGAACTTCCTTCTTATGCACGCAATGGGTCGCAACGTTGCAGGTGTTATCGGCTCAGCAGTTGCGGCAGGCGTATTGCTTGCTATCTACGGTTAACGGAGGTATATTATGGCAAAGGTTTTAATTACAGATACTATATTGCGTGACGCGCATCAGTCACAGGCTGCTACCCGTATGCG